>DATCXL010000789.1:0-16660 GCA_036565825.1 Mycobacteriales bacterium | reverse complement strand
CCGGGGTGCTGGCCCGCTGGCCGGAGTTGGTCGGACCCGACATCGCCGGGCACAGTCGCCCGGTCAGCCTGCAGGCGGGCGAACTGGTGGTACAGGCACAGTCGACCGCCTGGGCCACCCAACTGCGGCTGCTCGCGCCGCGGCTGGTGACCCAGATCAACACCGGGCTGGGCCGGCGACTGGTCAACACCGTGCGGGTGAACGGGCCCACCGCACCGAGTTGGCACCGGGGTCCGCTCCGGGTGAACGGTCCGGGTCCGCGGGACACCTACGGATAGCTGGGCGAGTTCGAACGGAGCTGGTAGACGCGGTTTCGTGTCGTGATCTGTCATGCTTCGCACTTTTCGAGGGGGGTGTGGGGTGGAGCGGAGCTCCCACCACGGAGGGCAGCACAGCACCATGCCCCGTACCGCGGGGACCCCGGAGCCGAGGCTGTGCCCCGGCGAGGGAGGGGACCCGCTCATCCGGATCCGCGCTGAGCGGTTCACTGAGCCGTAGCCGACCGGATACCGCATGGGGGACCATCAGCGGACGACATTGGCGACTCTGGTGTCGCGCCAGAGGCATACAATGCGCCCTCTGGGTGTTCGTACCCTATAGACTGGTCGTCGACCATCGCGCGTACGCCGTCTGAAATCGCCGTACGTGTGTTCATCGGAAGTAGCCCGCCGGACCGGCGGGAGAGAGCGGCGCGGGCTAGCCAGTGGCTTCCAAGATTCCGAACACCTACAGCGCGAGCTCCATCACCGTCCTTGAGGGGCTTGAGGCGGTACGCAAGCGTCCCGGCATGTACATCGGCTCGACCGGTGAGCGCGGGCTGCACCACCTGGTCTACGAGGTGGTCGACAACTCGGTGGACGAGGCGCTCGCCGGGTACTGCGACCACATCGAGGTGACCCTGCTCAAGGACGGCGGAGTGCGGGTCGAGGACAGCGGCCGCGGCATCCCGGTCGACCGGCATCCGGTGGAGAAGCGCCCGGCGGTCGAGGTGGTGCTGACCACCCTGCACGCCGGCGGCAAGTTCGACGGAAAGACCTACGCGGTGTCCGGCGGACTGCACGGGGTCGGTCTGTCGGTGGTCAACGCGTTGTCCAGCCGGCTGGACGTGCGGATCAGCCGGGACGGCTACGTGTGGACCCAGTCCTACGAGGGTTCCCGGCCGGCCACCCCGCTGCGCCGTGGCGAACCGACCAGGCAGACCGGCACCACGGTCACCTTCTGGGCCGACCCGACGATCTTCGAGACCACCACGTACTCGTTCGAGACGCTGTCCGCCCGGATGCAGGAGATGGCCTTCCTCAACCGGAACCTGAGGATCGCGCTCAAGGACGAGCGCAACGGCGAGCCGGCCGAGGTGGTCTACCAGTACAAGGGCGGCATCGAGGACTTCGTCCGGTACCTGAATTCCACCAAGGAGGCCATCCACCGGTCGGTGATCGGGTTCACCGTGGAGGGCGAGGGCATGGCGGTGGAGATCGCCATGCAGTGGAACTCCAGCTACGGCGAGAGCGTGTACACGTTCGCCAACACGATCAACACCCACGAGGGCGGCACCCACGAGGAAGGCTTCCGGGCCTCGTTGACCAAGGTTGTCAACGACTACGCGATCGAGAAGAAGATCCTCAAGGAGAAGGACACCCGGCTCACCGGGGACGACATCCGGGAGGGCCTGTCCGCGATCGTGTCGGTGAAGCTGGCCAACCCGCAGTTCGAGGGTCAGACCAAGACCAAGCTAGGCAACACCGAGGCCAAGTCGTTCGTGCAGAAGGCCTGTAACGACTGGCTGGCCGACTGGCTGGAGCGCAATCCCAGCGAGGCGAAGGTGATCATCACCAAGGCCAGCGCCGCGGCCAGGGCCCGCCGGGCGGCCCAGGAGGCCCGCAAGTTGGCCCGACGCAAGGGTCTGCTGGACGTGGGCGCGCTGCCCGGCAAGCTGGCCGACTGCCGGTCCACCGACCCGCGCGAGAGCGAACTGTACATTGTGGAGGGTGACAGCGCGGGTGGGTCGGCCAAGTCCGGCCGCGACTCACTGTTCCAGGCGATCCTGCCGATCCGCGGGAAGATCATCAACGTGGAGAAGGCCCGCATCGACCGGGTGCTGAAGAACAACGAGGTGCAGTCGCTGATCACCGCGCTGGGTACCGGCATCCACGACGACTTCGACATCGCCAAGCTGCGGTACCACAAGATCGTGCTGATGGCCGACGCAGACGTGGACGGTCAGCACATTCGCACCCTGCTGCTCACCCTGCTGTTCCGGTTCATGCGACCGCTGATCGAGTCCGGCCACGTCTTCCTGGCCCAGCCGCCGCTGTACAAGATCAAGTGGCAACGCGACGTACCGGCGTTCGCCTACTCCGACCGCGAGCGCGACGGGCTGATCGAGGCCGGTCTGGCGGCCGGCCGCAAGCTGCCCAAGGAGGAGGGCGTCCAGCGCTACAAGGGCCTGGGCGAGATGAACGCCAAGGAACTGTGGGAGACCACCATGGACCCGGTCACCCGGGTGCTGCTGCGGGTCACCCTGGACGACGCGGCTACCGCGGACCAGCTCTTCAGCGTCCTGATGGGTGAGGACGTCGAGGCCCGTCGGGGCTTCATCACCCGCAATGCCAAGGACGTGCGGTTCCTCGACATCTGAGTCCCCGACCGCCCACGCCGCCCCGCCCCGAACAGTCAGGAAGGATCGAACCCTCCGTGGTCGACGTCGACACCCCGCCACCGGGTGACCGGATCGAACCGGTCGACATCCAGATAGAGATGCAGCGCAGCTACATCGACTACGCGATGTCGGTCATCGTCGGTCGTGCGTTGCCCGAAGTGCGCGACGGTCTCAAGCCGGTGCACCGCAAGATCCTCTACGCGATGTACGACTCCGGTTTCCGGCCGGACCGGTCCTACGTCAAGTGTGCCCGCGTGGTCGGCGACGTGATGGGCAACTACCACCCGCACGGCGACTCGGCCATCTACGACGCGCTGGTCCGGCTGGCCCAGCCGTGGTCGCTGCGCTACCCGCTGATCGACCCGCAGGGCAACTTCGGCTCACCCGGCAACGACCCGGCCGCGGCGATGCGCTACACCGAGTCCCGGCTCTCTCCACTGGCCATGGAGATGCTCCGGGAGATCGACCAGGAGACGGTCGACTTCAGCCCGAACTACGACGGCAAGTCCACCGAGCCCGACATCCTGCCCAGCCGCGTCCCCAACCTGCTGATCAACGGCAGCTCGGGCATCGCGGTGGGCATGGCCACCAACATCCCGCCGCACAACCTGCGCGAGGTGGCCGACGGGGTGTTCTGGGCGCTGGACCACCCGGACGCCTCCGACGAGGAACTGCTGGACGCCCTGCTGGCCAGGATCAAGGGCCCGGACTTCCCCACCGCCGGGCTGATCGTGGGGCGGGAGGGCATCGAGGACGCCTACCGCACCGGGCGTGGTTCGATCCGGATGCGCGCCGTGGTCACCGTCGAGGAGGACGCCAAGGGTCGCACCACCCTGGTGGTCACCGAGCTGCCCTACATGGTCAACCCCGACAACCTCGCCGAGGCCATCGCGCAGGGCGTCAAGGACGGCCGGATCTCGGGGATCAGCGAGCTGGCCGACGAGTCCTCCGACCGGGTCGGCCGCCGCCTGGTGATCACGCTCAAGCGAGACGCGGTGGCCAAGGTCGTCCTGAACAACCTGTACAAGCACACCCAGCTCCAGAACACCTTCGGCGCGAACATGCTCGCCCTGGTCGACGGTGTGCCGCGCACCCTGCGGCTGGACCAGTTCGTCCGGCACTACGTCGACCACCAGGTCGAGGTCGTCGTCCGGCGCACCCGGTACCAGTTGCGCAAGGCCGAGGAACGGGCCCACATCCTGCGCGCGCTGCTGCGCGCACTGGACCAACTGGACGCGGTCATCGCGCTGATCCGGGGCAGCGCCTCGGCGGACGCCGCCCGGGTCGGCCTGATGGAACTGCTCGACATCGACGAGGTCCAGGCCACCGCGATCCTGGACATGCAGCTACGCCGGCTGGCTGCCCTGGAGCGTCAGCGGATCATCGACGAGTTCGCCGAACTGGAGGCCAGGATCGCCGATCTCAACGCGATCCTCGCCAGCGAGGAGCGGCAGCGGCGGATCGTCCGGGACGAGCTGGCCGAGATCGTGGACAAGTACGGCGACGAACGGCGTACCCGACTGGTGGCCTACGACGGTGACGTGTCCATGGAGGACCTCATCGCCCAGGAGGACGTGGTCGTCACCATCACCCGGACCGGGTACACCAAGCGCACCAAGACCGACCTGTACCGGTCGCAGCGACGCGGTGGCAAGGGTGTGCAGGGCGCCGCGCTCAAGCAGGACGACATCGTGGCGCACTTCTTCGTCTGCTCCACCCACGACTGGATGCTCTTCTTCACCAACAAGGGCAGGGTCTACCGGGCCAAGGCCTACGAGCTGCCCGAGGCCAGCCGGGCCGCCCGTGGCCAACACGTGGCGAACCTGCTCGCCTTCGGACCGGACGAGTCGATCGCCCAGGTGATCTGGCTACAGGACTACCACCAGTCCCCGTATCTGGTGCTGGCCACCAAGCACGGACTGGTCAAGAAGTCCCGGCTCTCCGACTTCGACTCCAACCGGGCCGGTGGCGTCGTCGCGATCAACCTGAAGAACGATGACGAGCTGATCGGGGCGGCCCTGATCGGCGAGGCCGACGACCTGCTGCTGGTCTCCCGGCAGGCCCAGTCGATCCGGTTCCGGGCCGACGACGAGCAACTCCGTCCGATGGGGCGTGCCACCAGCGGCGTTATCGGCATGCGGTTCGGCGAGGGCGACGAACTGCTGTCCATGGATGTGGTCGGCGAGGGCATCGACGTGTTGGTGGCCACCGAGCACGGCTACGCCAAGCGGACCAGGATCGATGACTATCCGGTCCAGGGTCGCGGCGGAAAGGGCGTGCTGACCGCAAAGATCGTCACCAGCAGAGGTGGGCTGGTGGGCGCTCTGGCCGTACGCTCGGACGATGAGCTTTATGCCATCACCTCCAACGGCGGGGTCATCCGGACCACGGCAAAGCAGGTGCGCCGGGCCCAGCGTCAGACGATGGGAGTACGCCTGATGAACCTCCCTGAGGGTGTGAACCTCGTGGCGATCGCGCGTAACGCCGAGGAGCCCGACGACCACGGGACGCCGTCGTGAGCGAGCCTCGGTATCCGGGAGTGGCCGACGCCGAGCCAACCCGTGCCGCCGAGGGTCGCTCAGACGGTCGGGACGGATACGCCGCTGACCCTCGGGCGGCGGAGTCCCACCGGTCCCGTTACAGCGATCCCTACGGCACCCCGGCGGGTGCCGAGGCCGCCGGCGCGGCTCCGCGCCGGTCAGGCTACGGCCAGCCTGCCGCTGGTGAACCGTCGTCCTACGGCGGCGGGCGGTCCCGTTCCGAACCGGCACGTCCCTACACCGAGTACGGCGATGCCGCCGGCCGCGGTGGATACGGCGCGGGATCACCCTCGCACGCGGCGCCGGCGCCGTCGGCGCAACCGGGCAGCTACCCGTCCACCACGTACTCGGCGGGTACCACCTACGACAACACCGGCGGCAGGGCGACCTACGACACCAGGTCCAGGAACGCCAGACCACCGGCCGGTCATGCCGCCCCGACCGGCCATGGCGTTCCGACCGGTCAGGCCGGCCGGGGCGCGCCCTCGCCCGCCTCGCGGGTTGCCTCGGCGATGCGTCGCTCGGTGTCCGCGGCGGCCAAGGGTCCCCGTCGGGCCCGGCTCCAGCTCAAGCACATCGACCCGTGGTCGACGCTGAAGCTCTCGCTGGTCCTGGCGGTGGCGCTGTTCGTGGTGTGGATGGTCGCGGTCGGCCTGCTCTACGGTGTGCTTGACGGTATGGGAGTGTTCGACAAGATCAACGGGTTGTACCAGGACGTCACCGGTAAGGGCAGCGCGCAGATCGTCGGCCCCGGCCTGGTGTTGGGCACCGCGGCCCTGATCGGTGCGATCAACATCGTGCTGTTCACCGCGTTGGCCACCGTCGGGTCGTTCGTCTACAACATGTGCGCCGACCTGGTCGGAGGTGTCGAGGTGACCCTTTCCGAACACGACTGACCGGATTCGGCGGAAACCAGATCCGGTTGTGATCTGGCGTGCGCCGTGCGGTACCGTGTCTTCTCGCACCACGGGCCTGTAGCTCAGTTGGTTAGAGCGCATCCCTGATAAGGATGAGGCCGCTGGTTCAAATCCAGCCAGGCCCACTGTCCGGTCGCTGACAGTCGGGAGTTCTCGTGGGCAAGAAGCTCGTTCTGCTGGTGGGCGTGGTCGCGGGTGGCCTGCTGGTGGCCAAGAAGCGGCGGGACGCCAAGGCCGAGGCGGACCTGTGGCACGAGGCGACATCCGGGTCGCGGAACTGACCGACCGACCCCGACTCCGACCGGGATCCCCGGTCCGTGAGGTGGATCAGACGGACCGGACGGGCTGGTTGGACTGAGCGGGCGGCGCTCGGGTTGGTCCCCAGCGTGCCGTGACTGTGACCCGGTGACGCCGGACAGTAAGCTGGGTCAACTGATGGGGACGTAGCTCAATTGGCAGAGCGCCGCCTTTGCAAGGCGGAGGTTAGGGGTTCGATTCCCCTCGTCTCCACGGACTCTGGCGGCGTGTGCTCTCCGCGGGTGTGGGTGACGTCGCCCGTCACGTTCCGCACATGACCCTGGGGTAGACGTGCCTCGCCAGTTTCTTCTCCGTACCGCCGTGTCGTTGATCTCGCTGTGTCTGTTGGCCGCCTGTGGGTCGTCCGACGGCACGGATGATGCCGGTGGTGCCGTCGGCAACCAGGCGTCGCACGCCTCGGCCGCCGACGGTGACTCGGCAAGCTCACAGCCGACCCTACCCAAGGTCACCAGTGGCAGGACTCCGACCTCAACTCCGACCGCGGTCGACGCGCCGTGCCCCTACCTTGGTACCGAGTCGGTGATGAACACCGTCGGCCAGCACCTGACCCGCACCACCATGACTCCGACCAGGCCGCACCCGTCCTGCGCCTTCTACCGGCCCGACGGTGGTCTGGCCGTGCAGATCACGGTGTCGCAGGACGCCAACCCGATCGCCGCCCAGAACAGTGCGCTGGCCCGGGTCGGTAAGGATGCCAATCCGGTCAACGGAATCGGCGACTACGGGGTGGTGGCGATCGTCGACGACGGCGCACTGCTGGCCGTGACCAAGGGCCCGGCGCTTGTTCTGGTCAAGATCAACCAGAAGAGTTCACTGGAGGCCAAGGAGATCGCCAAGGCGGTCGTCGGGGCACTCTGACGCCCGTACGGCGGGCCCGAGCCAGGGGTTGTGCCCCGGCGAGGGATGGACCGCCTCACTGTCGGTTCGGCGGGTTACCGGTGCCGCCGTCGGGGTCCCGTGGCATCCCACCGCCGACCCGTCCGGACCTGGGCCCAGACATCTGTCCAGACATCTGCCCAGGCATCGGCCCGGTCGACTTCTCAGACATCTGTTCAGACATCTGGATGGCCATCTGTTCCGACATCTGTTCAGACATCTGACCGGATGACCCGGCGGCGTGTCGGCAGGCCCGTGCCGCCATGCCCACGCCCACGCCGATGCCCATGCCGACTCCCATCACAGTCAGTGTCCGCAGCCAGTCGGTCCGAGGTCGCTCGCCGCGGGCTGCGGCAACGACATCCCGCGCTCGCCGACGCGCCTCGGCACCCGTCGACCCGTTACCGGCCGGGTGGGACACCCGCATCAGGCCGCCGACCGCCCGTGCGGTCCGGGTGCCGCCACCCAGTGCCGACTCGGTCACCCCGCGGACACCCTCGGCACCACCCCGCAGCGCCATCATCCGCCTGCCCGCCATACCACCGGACAGGCCGCTCATCGGCCCGAGCATCACGGTCGACCACCTCCGTCCCCGCACACCAACGAACCCTGTCTGGTTCTTCTACCCTTGACCCGGGTCCGTAACCGTCCGTGAGAGAATGGACGAACCCGTCTCTGAGCCATAAGGAGTCCTGCCGGTGCCCAGCGAGCTCTACGCGACCCTGCACACCACGGCGGGTGATATCCGGCTGTGCCTTTTCGGTAATCACGCCCCCAAAACCGTCGCCAACTTTGTCGAACTCGCCGAAGGCAGTCGGCAGTGGCGGGACCCGCAGTCCGGTGCGACGGTCACCAGGCCGCTCTACGACGGCACCGTCTTCCACCGGGTCATTCCACGTTTCATGATCCAGGGAGGGGACCCGCTGGGCAGCGGACGCGGCGGCCCGGGCTACCAGTTCGCCGACGAGTTCCATCCGGACCTCGCCTTCAACCGGCCGTATCTGCTGGCCATGGCCAACGCCGGCCCGGGTACCAACGGGTCACAGTTCTTCATCACCGCGGTACCCACCCCGCATCTCAACAACAAACACACAATCTTCGGCGAGGTTGTCGACGCGGACTCCCGCAGGGTGGTCGACACGATCATCGCCGCCCCGACCGACGCGAACGACCGGCCGAAGCAGGATGTTGCGATCACGTCGGTGACGATCGAGCGCCGCGGGGGCTGACCCGGCAAGGACGCTGATGAGTTCCGAGCAGTACCCCTCCACGGAGGCGGCGGTGCCCGCTCCGCACTGCTACCGGCATCCGCAGCGGGAGACCTGGGTTCGCTGTACCCGCTGTGACCGGCCGATCTGTCCGGACTGCCTGCGCCCGGCGGCGGTGGGGTTCCAGTGCCCACAGTGCGTGGCCGAGGGTCGCGCCACGCAGCGGCGGCCCACCCTGCTCTACGGCGGCCGGGTCAGCCGGTACGCAGGGCGGGCCAGCACGGTACTGATCGGCCTGAACGTGGCCGCGTTCATCGTCACCGCGCTGACCTCACCGATCGGCCTGATGCACAACAGCGCGTCCAAGGTGTTCTTCGACCTGGTGCTGGTGCCGAACTTCGTTGCACTCGACCACGAGTACTGGCGGTTGCTCGGCACGGCCTTCCTGCACTTCGGGCCGCTTCACCTGGTGCTGAACATGGTCGCGCTGGCCGTGGTCGGGCCCGGCCTGGAGCGGGTGTTCGGCCTGTGGCGGTTCCTGGCGATCTACCTGCTGTCCGCGCTGGGCGGCGCGGTCGCGGTGTACCTGTTCGACAACCCGATCAACAGCACCGCGGGCGCCTCGGGCGCGATTTTCGGCCTGTTCGGAGCGGCGGTGGTGGTGCTGCGACGGATGGACCTGGATCCGCGGTCGATGATGCTGGTGATCGCGTTGAACCTGATCTTCACCTTCACCATCCCTGGTATCTCCAAGCTGGGTCACCTGGGTGGGCTCGCGGTCGGCGTCATCGCCGCGTGCGTCATCGTGTACGTCCCGGCCGGTCGGCGACGCACCCTGGTGCAGGGCATCGGCCTGGTCACGATGGTGGCGGTGATGGCGGGTCTGGTGGTCTACCGCACCGGCGCGCTACAGGTCGTCACCGGTTAGCGGACGCAACTCGGCCAGCGTGTCGGCGACGTCTCGCGGGTCGGTCCCCAGGGCGTGTCGGCTCAACAGGACGATCGTCTCGCCGGCGTCGATCTCCAGCAGAACCGACCGGATGGCGATGCCACGGCGTTGGTCCACCCGCACCCCCTCCACCCGCGACCAGGGGAGTTCGATCCGGCTGGTCAGCGTTCGGGCCGTCACCCCGACCGAATCCGCCCGTAGCCTCGGTCGGACGAACAGGTCACCGGCTGCGAACGCCAGCAGGCCGATGCCGGCCACCAGCACGAGGAATCTGCCGGTCAGGTCGGTGATGGCCAGTGCCCCGATCGACATACCAAGGCCGAATGCGGCGGCAACACCGGTCTCCATCGGCCGCGGTGTCCACTCCCGTTGTTCCCGTTGTTCCACGCGCCAGAGCATCGCAGACACGTGCCGTGTGTTGGGCGAATTGCCCGGAGTGACGCTGTGCGAGTCGCCGGTAGATATCTGTCACAGGCAGTGTCGTGGGCCGGGTCGGCGCCGTACGATCGACAAAAAGCTACCAGGGAGTAACCATGCGGGACGCGGTCATCGTCGAGGCGGTACGGACCCCTGTCGGCAGGCGCAACGGTGGACTGGCCGGGGTGCACCCGGTCGACCTGTCGGCCTGCGTGCTGGAGGCGATCGCCGAGCGCAGCGGTATCGACCCGGCGCTGGTCGAGGACGTCATCTGGGGTTGTGTCAGCCAGGTCGGTGAGCAGGCCTGGAACGTCGGGCGCAACGCCGCGCTGGCCGCCGGGTGGCCCGAGTCGGTCCCGGGCACCACCCTCGACCGGCAGTGCGGGTCGTCCCAGCAGGCGGTGCACTTCGCCGCCGCCGCGGTGATCAGCGGGCAGTGCGATCTGGTGGTGGCCGGCGGCGTCGAGTCGATGAGTCGAGTGCCGATGGGGTCGAACTTCGCCTCCGGTCCCGGCCTGCCGTTCGGTCCGCGGATGACGTCCCGCTACCAGGGCGTGGTGTTCAACCAGGGCGTGGGCGCCGAGATGATCGCCGAGCGGTGGAACCTGTCCCGTCAGCAGTTGGACGAGTTCAGTCTCGGCTCGCACGCCAGGGCGGCCGCGGCGACCGACTCGGGGGCCTTCACCGAGCAGATCGTGCCGGTGCACACCGAGGCTGGTGTGGTCGAGCAGGACGAGGGCATCCGGCGGGGCAGCACCCTCGAGGCGATGGCGGCGCTCAAGACTCCGTTCAGGCCGGACGGGGTGATCACCGCGGGCAACTCGTCACAGATCTCCGACGGCGCCGCCGCGCTGATGGTGACCACCAGCGAGAGGGCGGCACAGCTCGGACTGCGGCCGCTGGTCCGGGTGCACACCGCGGTGGTGGCCGGATCCGACCCGGTGATCATGCTGACCGGACCGATCCCGGCGACCGAGAAGGCACTCAAGCGGTCCGGGCTGGCTATCGGCGACATCGGGGCGTTCGAGGTGAACGAGGCCTTCGCGCCTGTCCCGATGGCCTGGTTGGCCGAGACCGGGGCCGACCCGGCACGGGTCAACCCGCGCGGCGGTGCGATCGCGCTCGGACATCCCCTCGGCGGGTCCGGCGCCCGGCTGATGACCACGTTGGTGCATCACATGCGGGTCGAGGGTGTGCGGTTCGGACTGCAGACCATGTGTGAGGGTGGCGGCATGGCCAACGCCACGATCCTGGAACTTCTGTGATCTTGGGTCAGACATTGCGGGTGGATTGTCTGGTTTTGTCCGGGTAACCAAGATGTAGTGGCTGTGCCCCTTGAGTTATCCACATGTGGATAACTTCTGGGGATGAATTACATCGGTGTCCCTGACAGAGGGTGCCGGCCCACGGCGAAGGTGCCGCGGGCCGGCACCTCATCTCCGGTGGATCGCGTGCACCAACGAGCCCACGCCGGGTCTACCCACGGCTGGGCGGGTGCGCGCGATCCGGGCGCCACTCAGCGCCAGCGGACCGCCATGCCCAGGCCGGCCACCATCAGCCCGAACCCCACCGCGAAGTTCCACGCATCGAGCGTCTTCATCACCGGCAGACTGGTACCGGCCACGTAGTTCACCACGATGTAGGCGAGCCCAAGCAGCATCAGGGCGCACATGACGACCGGGTACCAGGTGGGGCTGGGACCCTTGCGCTTCGCCTGCGTGGCCGAGGACGGCAGCACATCGCTCGGCGGGGTGTATACGGTCTTCTTTCGCACCCGTGACTTCGGCACAGTCGTTCTCCTCCTCAGGGGCCTGTCGCGAACCACCCTCGCGGCATGCCACACCCGACCACCGGAGCGGGATGGAGACAGGCCACCATGGGGCTCACCGCGTTAGCGTAGACGGGACACACGGCGAGGGGGCGATGAGCGTTCGACCACAACGTAACGATGTGTGGCGGGTTCTTGTTCCTGTCGTGTGCCTGGCCGCCGGCATGCTGTTCGCGGCGAGCGCGGAGACCGCCCTTGGCACCGACCTGCGGGCCGGGCGTCGGGTGGAGTTGACCCAGCTCATCGCCGAGGAGGAACAGCGGGTCGCCCGGTTCACCGGTCAGGCAACCACCCTGCAGCATCAGGTCGACGAACTGGAGTCGCAGGCCGCCCGGGGTGACCAGCGGGTCGGCACCGAACAGGACCGGGCCGAGGGTCTGGCCGCGCCCGCCGGTCTGACCCCGGCACGAGGTCCGGCGTTGTCGGTCACCCTCGACGACGCGCCGCGGGGCCCGGACGGGGCGCTGCCTCCGGGCGCCCGCAACGTCGACGACGTGGTGGTTCACCAGCAGGACGTGCAGGCGGTGGTCAACGCACTGTGGGCCGGCGGTGCCGAGGCCATGACCATCATGGGTGAACGAATAATCACGACCGGCGCTGTACGCTGCGTGGGCAACGTACTACTGCTCTACGGTCGGACATACTCGCCGCCCTATCGGATCACGGCAATTGGCGATCCCGATCGGATGCGGTCCGCGCTGGACCGCCAGCCGGGTGTGGTCATCTACCAGAAAGCGGCCGAGTACTTCGGTCTCGGCTACAACGTGGAAAGCAGACGGGACGTCACCCTGCCGGGGTATGACGGTCCGCTTCGGTTGAACTACGCGGAGGCAATGCCAGAATGATTGGCCGCGACCCGGTTCGTGGTGGGTTCTGTCGCCTCGGGTGCCGGGCCGTGCTGCCGTGGCCCAGCCGGGACGAAGGTGAGGTAAGACCATGAGCTTCACGGTGGACCAGGAGCCGCGCCCCCACGCCCGGCATGCCGCACCGGATCCCTGGGGGGACCGCATCCGCACCGGTATCCGGGGCACCGGCCAGACCCTCATCACCGCGGGCCTGGTCATCCTGTTGTTCGTCGCCTACGAACTGTGGGTGACCAACATCTTCAATGCCCACACCCAGAACGTGCTACAGAACCGGCTCCAGGAGGAGTGGTCACAGGGCAAGGACCCACTGGCGACCGGACCGGGTCAGCCCGGAACCAAGATCCGTGACGTCCCACTGGGCGACGGCGTCGCGCTGATCCGGATACCGGCGTTCGGTCCGGACTGGGTCTTCACCGTCGTCGAGGGCACCGGGGAAGGGGAACTGGCCGAGGGGCCGGGCCACTACACCGGTACCGCCCTGCCCGGTGCGGTCGGTGACTTCGCCGTCGCCGGACACCGGGTCGGTAAGGGCTCACCGTTTCTGGACCTGGACAAACTGAGCGCCGGTGACTCGATCGTCATCGAGACGAAGGATTACTGGTACGACTACCAGGTGTTGGGCGACAAGTCGTCCGGCGACCCGACCCAGGTCGACCAGGACGGTATCCCCGGCCGAGAGATCGTTCACCCCAGTGAGATCGACGTGATCGACCCGGTACCGGGGCACCCGGGGCGCACGCCGAACCGGCGACTGATCACGCTCACCACCTGCCACCCGCGGTTCTCCGCCGCCCAGCGCCTGATCATCCACGGCGAGATGGTGGGAGCACCGCTGAAGAAGGGTCCTGGGGTGGTTCCGCCAGCCCTGCAGACCTCATAGCAGGCGCTGGGATCAGGATGGCCCCGGGCTGGTCCGGGTGCCTGTGTTGTTTGGAAGAGAGAGCCCACAGTCAGGTTCTGACACCACCGGGCATCCGCGACATCGCGTGCGGGTCAGTCGGGTGGTTGGTGAAGGAGAACGATGTACACCTGGATCTGGCGGAAGCTGCCCGGCAACACCGCGGCCAAGGCCGCCGGGGCGGTGGTCCTGATCCTCGCGGTGAGCGCGCTGCTGCTCTTCGTGGTCTTCCCGTGGGTGGAACCACGGCTGCCGTTCAACGACGTTACCGTGGCCCAGTGACCAATGCGCCAGCTCACGATGTCGACCGACCGACCGACCCGGTCGGGCCGCGAATCCTGGTCGTCGACAACTACGACAGTTTCGTCTACAACCTGGTCCAGTACCTGACCCAGCTCGGCGCCCGGTGCGTGGTCCGCCGTAACGACGCGGTGCGGCCCGAGGAGTTGGCCGGGATGGATCTGGCCGGGGTCCTGGTCAGCCCAGGTCCGGGCACCCCCGAGCAGGCCGGGGCCAGTGTTGCCATCGTGTCGGAGTGCGCTCGGCTGCGGTTGCCGATGCTTGGCGTCTGTCTGGGTCACCAGGCCCTGGGGGTGGCCTTCGGAGCCACCGTGGGTCGAGCGCCGGAACTGTTGCACGGCAAGACCAGCCAGGTGCACCACGACGGCACCGGGGTGCTGGCCGGGCTACCCGACCCGCTCACCGCGACCCGATACCACTCGCTCGCGGTGGACGCGGATACCCTGCCCGACCAGTTCGAGGTCACCGGGCAGACATCGTCCGGGGTGGTCATGTCCATCCGGCACCGGGAACTGCCGTTGCAGGGCGTGCAGTTCCACCCCGAGTCGGTGCTGACCCAGGGCGGCCACCTGCTGCTCGCCAACTGGTTGGCCGACTGTGGATTTCCGGCCGCCCGCGACCGGGCAACGGAGTTGGCCGTCGAGGTGGAGTCGCTGCGGCAGGGCGCGTTCACCGGCGGCTGAGCCCGCGGTCCGCATTCGAACAGCGCAGGTGGCCGGACCATCAGGCCAGCCCTGTTGGACCGGTCAGGGAACCTGATCCGGACAATCCTCACCAGCGGTTGACCGACCTACCGATCAGCGCCGGGGAGGTGGTACAACGCGGCGGTGACCCTGTACTCCCGGGCGCCGCGGTGCCGACCCTGCGACATGAAGGCCACCCTCGACGAGCCTGGCGCACAGGCGCTGGCCAACGTCTCACGTGAGCGTCTGGCCTGCTACCCGTGTCCGGTTGGCGGAGGCTGGCACGTGCGCCGCACCGACATCCGACACCGACGCACCCGGCCCAACAACGACTAGCCCGCGTCCCACCCGCACCCGCAGGAGTCTTCGCGGGAACCCCGGCCGTTCAACGGTGCCTGGGTGGGGGTTTCGCGTGAAAACCCCCACCTGTAACTGCTTTCGCGTACAGATTTCCCGCGAAGAGTCGACGTACCGACCCGGCGTGACGGAATCAGTGGTTACCAGGACCAGTGTCGGTGGCAGTCGGAGTCGGATCTGTCGGCGTCGGTTCGGTCGGGGTCGGGTTCGGGTCGGTCGGGGTCGGATCCGGTGTGGTGGGTGTCATCGTCGGTGCGGCCGGCGGCACGGCGACGAAGATCTGGATCCTGTCGTCCGGCTTGGCCGTGGTGCCACCGGGCGGGTCCTGGGCGAACACCTGGAACTGCGGCACGTCCGACCTTGGTTGGTCGACCTCCTGGACATTGGTGAACCCGGCCTTGGTGAGGGTGTCCATCGCCTGTTCGCTGGTCTGCCCGATCACGCTGGGCACCTGGGACTTCCCGTTGGACACGAACACGGTCACCGTCGAGTTCTTGGCCACCTGCTGGCCGATGTCGGGAGACGTGCCGATCACGGTTCCCGCCGGTTCGCTGGAGTCCTGGTCCTGCCGGGCCGGCGTCAGTTCCTGGGAGGTGAGCAGGCTGGCCGCGGCGTCGTAGGTCATGCCCTTCACCGACGGCACCTGCACCGACTCGGGACCCACACCCACGGTGATGTCCACCGTGCTGTTCTCGTCCAGTGGGGTGCCGGACGTGGGCTGCTGGGCGACGACCTTGTCCTTGTTCTTCGCGTCGGAGGGCTCGGTGTTGGTGTGCCCCAGTCGCAGGTGGGCGGCCGACAGCTTGGCGTCGGCCTGGGCGGCAGTGAGTCCGGTCAGCGACGGGACGTTCACCTTCACCGTCCGCTGGCCGCTGCCAAGCAGGTTCGAGATGACCAGGGCGGCCACCACGAACACGGCCACCACACCGACGCCGAGCATGATGAAGGCGGTCCGCCGGTTCGGTTCCGGCTCCACCGGACGGTGCATGGCGGTGGGAGGTGGGCCGCCGACTCCGCCGACCTGCGGCGGAGGCTGGTGCCGGATCGGGCCGCCCAGCACGGTGGTGCGCTCCTCGTCGGACATCACCGGGGTGGCCGTGACCGGCCGACCGGAGATCGCCCGCACCAGGTCGGCGCGCATCTCCGCGCCGCTCTGGTACCGGTTCACCGGGTTCTTCGCCATCGCCTTGAGCACGATCGAGTCCAGGTTGCGCGGTACATCGCGGTTGACCTGGCTGGGCGGGATCGGGTTCTCCCGGACGTGCTGGTAGGCCACCGCGACCGGGGAGTCACCGGTGAACGGCGGGTGCCCGGTGAGCAGTTCGTAGAGCAGGCAACCGGTCGAGTACACGTCTGAACGGGCGTCCACGCTCTCGCCGCGGGCCTGTTCCGGCGAAAGGTACTGGGCGGTACCGATGACCGCCGCGGTTGAGGTGACCGTGGCGGCACTGTCGGTGATCGCCCGGGCGATGCCGAAGTCCATCACCTTCACCGCGCCGGACCGGGTCAGCATGACGTTGCCGGGCTTCATGTCCCGGTGCACGATGCCGTTGCGGTGTGAGTAGTCCAGTGCGGCGCAGATGTCGGCCACGATCTCCATGGCGCGTTGCGGGTGAACCGGGCCCTCGTTCTTGATGATGTCGCGCAGGGTCCGACCCTCGACGTACTCCATCACGATGTACGGAGTGGGGCTGGTGGACCCGTTCTGCTCCAGGTCCTCGCCGCTGTCGTAGACGGCGACGATGGCCGGGTGGTTCAGCGAGGCGGCGGCCTGGGCTTCCCGGCGGAAGCGCGCCTGGAACGACGGGTCACGGGCCAGGTCGGGGCGAAGCACCTTGACCGCG
>DATCXL010000738.1:0-2384 GCA_036565825.1 Mycobacteriales bacterium | reverse complement strand
TGTTGGCCAGCGGTCCGGCCAAGACCGACGCCGACCTGGCCGGCCTGCTGGAACTGGGGGTGGCCCAGGTCAATGTCGAGTCGCCACACGAGCTGCGCAGGCTGGCCAGGCTGGCCGAGATCACCCGGCGACCGGCGCCGGTGGCGCTGCGGGTGAACCGGGCCGAGGTGTCGCTGGGCGGCAGCCATCGGATGGCCGGTGAGCCAACCCAGTTCGGGATGGACCCGGAACTGGTCGGTGACGCGGTGCGGCTGGCCCGGTCGCTGCCCGGAATCGACCTGCGCGGCTTCCACCTGCACGCCGCGTCGAACAACACCGACGCCGCCGCGCACGCAGCGTTCGTCGCCGACGGGTTGCGTTGGTCGGTGGAGGTGGCGCGTCGGCACGGCGTGGCGCTGCGCACGGTGGACGTGGGCGGTGGCATCGGGGTCGACTACGACGGTGGTACCCGCTTCGACCTGGCCACCTTCGGCGCCGCGCTGCGTTCGGTGCCCGTGCCTGATGGTGTGCGGTTGGTGTTCGAACCGGGCCGCTGCCTGGTCGCCGAGGCCGGCTGGTACGCCGCCGAGGTGGTGGACGTGAAGCGGACCCACGGCCGGTACTTCGCCGTGCTGCGCGGCGGCATGCACCACTTCCGGCTGCCCAGCGCGTGGCGGATGAACCACCCGTTCACAGTGCTGCCGGTTGACCGGTGGCGCTATCCCTGGCCCCGTCCGGAGGTCAGCGACGCGACCGTGGACCTGACCGGCGAGTTGTGCACCCCCCGGGACGTGTTCGCCCGGGGAGTGCCGGTCACCCGGCTACGGGCCGGCGACGTGGTGGTGTTCGCCCTGGCCGGCGCCTACGGCTGGGAGATCTCCCACCACGACTTCCTGCGCCACCCGCACCCGGTCCACCTGGTGGTGTGAGCCCGGTCAGCCGCCGTCCGACCCGGCCCCCGCAACCCACTCTTCGCGGGAAACCAGCACCGGTAACCGGTTTTCCTTGGTGGTTTTCGCGCGAAAACCACCAGCCGAACGCGGGAGGGGCGGGGGGTTTTCGCGCGAAAACCCCTCTCCAAAAGAACTCCCGAGTCGCTGCGCGGGTGGGCCGGCCATCTCGTTCGGGCTCCAAGCCCGGCCGCGGCGCGGTCGGGTGGTCGGGTGGTCAGCCGGCCAACGCGGCGACGGCGTGCAGGAAGCGGTCCACCTCGGCGCGGTTGTTGTAGTGCACCAGACTGACCCGCACCGCGCTGCCCGAGTCCCGGATGCCCAGCACCCGGGTCAGTTCCCAGGCGTAGTTGTGCCCGTTCCACACGTTCACCCGGGCCCGGGCCAGTTGTTCGGCGACAGTACGCGGGGTGTGGCCGGCGACGGTGAAGAAGGCGGTGGCGGTGCGCCGGGCCGCCCGGCCGTAACCGGTCACCCCCGGGATCGACTCCAGCCCGTCCAGCAGCACCGTGAACAGGGCGTGCTCGTGGTCGGCCACCGCCCCCATCGAGGCCAGCAGTCGTTCCCGACGGCTGCCGGTGGGGGCCGGGGCCAGGCCGGCCAGGTGGTCCACCGCGGCGGTCACCCCGGCGAGGTCGGCGAACGGGGCGGTGCCGGTCTCGAACCGGTGCGGCACCTCGTCGGGAGAGGAGGCCAGCTTGTCGGGCCGCAGCGTGTCCAGCAGGTCTGGGTCGGCGATCACCGCGCCGACGTGCGGCCCGGACCACTTGTACGCACTGGTCGCGTAGAAGTCGGCACCCAACGCGGCCACGTCGACCGGGCCGTGCGGGGTGTAGTGCACACCGTCCACATAGGTCAACGCGCCGGCCGCGTGCGCCCTGGCGGTGATCGCCGGGACGTCCGGACGGGTGCCCAGAGCGTTGCTGGCCGCGGTGACCGCGACCAGTCGGGTGCGGTCGGACAGCAGGCCGTCGTACTGCTCGGCCGGCAGTTCCCCGGTCGCCGGGTCCACCCGCGCCCAGCGCACGGTCGCACCTGCCCGCCTGGCGGCCTGCACCCACGGCCGCACGTTCGCGTCGTGGTCCAGCTCGGACACCACCACCTCGTCGCCGGATCGCCAGGTGGCGGCCAACGCGTGTGACAGCCGGTAGGTCAGGGTGGTCATGTTCGGGCCCAGCAGCACCCCGTCCGGTCGCCCGCCGACCAGGTCGGCCAGTGCCTGTCGGCAGCCGGCCTCGATCGCCTCGGACCGGTGGCTGGCCGGGAACGCGCCACCCAGGTTGCCGATGCCGGCCCGGTAGGCGTCCGCGATCGCGTCGATCACCGCGTGCGGCAACTGGGTACCAGCAGCGCCATCCAGATAGGCGAACCCGTCGGAAAGCGCCGGATACTGCGAACGGACGGACTCCACGTCAAATGTCATACCTGCCCCCTTCGGCCCGCCAGCAGCCTGCC
>DATCXL010000734.1:0-5044 GCA_036565825.1 Mycobacteriales bacterium | reverse complement strand
CGGCGTCCACCGTCGTCGGCCCGGTAACCGTCAGCGACAGTGAACCCATCACGCAGTCCGGGCACTCCCGGGTTACCGTGGTCACGTCCGAGTCACCATCGTCATCGCCCACGTTCGGCTTGGTGAAGTCGAACTTTCCGGGCGCTGCGAACAGGATCCCGGTGTCACCACGGTCCACGTCGGTGAGTTCATACCGCCCGTCAGATCCGGTGGCGGTGAAACTGACCGGGCCGGTGACGAGAACCCCTGCCACCCCGGGTTCGCTCGGGTCCTGACGTCCATCGCGGTCCAGGTCGTTCCACACCCGGCCGGACACGGTCGCCGCGTCGCTTCCCACCACTATGACGTCGGCGGTCTGACTGGCTGAGGAGTTCCCCACCCCGATGCTGGCAATCAATGAATCGAAGGCTCCGGCACCCGGTTCCACATTGACCGTCATCGTCAACGTCACCGTGTCGGCAAGTGCGCTGGCCGTGCAGTCCGCGCCCGACGGGGCGAAGCTGCCGCCGCCGAAATCCTGACGGGGCCGGACCGTGCAGTCGAAGCCGGGCGCGCTCGCCGAGAGGGCGGACAGCCGGTCGGAGTTGAGATCCAGTGTGATCCCCACCGAGCCATCGGTGACCGGCTGGTCGGTGTGCGCGGTCGCGTCGATGGTGACCGGGTCACCGGGGCGGAGTCGGTCCGGGGCAGTGATCTCGATGTCCAGTCCGGACGGCGTGCCGGCGATGTGCACGTCCTTGCTCGCGGTTGTCGGGTCGTCGTTCCCGAGACTGAGCGAGGCCTGGATGGTGCCGGGAAGGTCGTCGCCGGGACCGACCGCCACGGTCACCTGCACGCTGCCGTCGCTGAACGACGACATGCCGGTGCACGTGACGTCCTGCGGCGATGTCACCGAACACACAAGGCCGGTGGCCTCTACCGAGACGGCGTTGAGTCGCTGCGGGAACATGACATCGAGAAAGACCCAGACGTCGTCCGGAACCGGCGCCGGTGTGTGCACGTCGACGATGACCGTGCTCTGCTCGCCGGGGCTGAACTCGTCTGGGCTGGTGATCTGTACAGTCGGGCCGGCGTCGTCAGCGAACGCTGGCGAGGCCGTCAACGGGGATGAGAGGGTCAGGGCGGTTGCCAACACCAGCAGCCGACCAGCACTCCTCCATGACATAGAAGAACCCTCCATGCAGAACGGTATGACGCTCCGCGGGGTCACAGCCCGAGCATCTGGAGGAGACAGAACAACATCTCCGGTCAAACCGGAGAGAGCATATCGGACGGACATCCAGTACGTGTTGGAAAAAACCTGTTGGGTGAAGTGAGGCACTGTCTCACTTCACCCAACAGGTTCACCAAAAAAGCAGAGAAACGGCGTTACGGCTGCATGTCGTCCAGGTTGAGTGCGGCCAGGGCGGTGTCGAACGACCGTCCGTTGGCGTCGGCGGGCGCCTCGGCCCCAGGTGCTTCGGCCCCAGGTGCTTCGGCCGGGTCGGTGCGCAGCACGATCGGTTCCTGGGTGCGCTGGTCGAGGTGCAGGCGCAGCAGGTCGAACCGCTGATAGTTGCCGACCACGTCGTGGGCGAGCTTGTTCTCGATGGAGGCCCCCACGTCCACTGTGGCCACAACGATGCCCTCGCTGCCCGAGTGCGGTCCGGCCAGGACCTCACCACCCGACCCGATGATGATCGACACCGCCGGAGCAGCCTCACGCATCGCCGCCTCGGCCGACTCGTCACCCTCGGCCGACTGCACGATCGCGTCCTCGTCCAGGTGCGCGGCCGACACCACGTTGCACACCTTGCCCTCGAACGAGTGCGCCCCGGCCCGCAGTTCGATCCACCGCGCGTATGCCCCTGACGCGCTGCCACGGCGGAACGGCCAGGCCGGCGGGTAGGTGGACAGGTGCACCTGCTCTCCCTGGGCGAGCAGGGCGTAGCGGGCCAGCGGGTTTGTGTTCTCGCCGCAGATCAGGGTGCCGATCCGACCCAGCGCGGTCTCGACCGGGCGCAGCGTGCTGCCGTCACCGCCGGTCCAGATCAGCTTCTCGGCCCAGGTCGGTACCAGCTTGCGGTGCCGCTGCAACAGCCGCCCGTCCGGGTCGAACAGCAGGTTGGTGTTGTACAGGGCACCCATGCTCACCGGGCTGCGTTCGGTCACGCCGACTGACAGGTACACCCCGTGCCGGCGGGCCAGCGCGGCCATCCGCTCGGTGTGCGGGCCGGGCACCGGCACGGCCTGCTCGTAGAGCCGACGGAACAGGCCGTGCTGGTCGATCGGCGGACGTACCAGCGCCCAGATCGGGAACGCCGGCACGAACGACTCGGGGAACACGACGATCTGGGCGCCGCGGCGGGCCGCGTCAGCCACCAAGCCACCCATCTTGTCGATCGTGGCGTCCCGGTCGAGGAACACCGGGGCGGCGTGTACCGCGGCCGCGGTGAACACGGGAAACTGGTCTCCACTCACATCACACCTCCACAAGAGATCCTGCTCAGGCGGACTCGGCCATGTCGACGTGGCGCCGGTCCGGTCCGACCATCGCACCCACGAACAGGAAGACTCCACCAAGCGCCAGCAGTACCACCTGCGTGTACCGGTACGGCATCACGTGCCCCAGGCCGAGCATGTAGTACGAGTAGAACGCGGGCAGGACGCTGGCCAGGCTGTAACCGATGCCGTAGCCGGAGGCGCGGACCGAGGTGGGGAAGCTCTCGGTGATGTAGGCGGTGACGATCGCCCAGATCATCAGGGTGAGGACCTGGATGGGCAGGCTGAGCAGCAACAGGGTGGTGAAGTTGTCGTACCCACCGGCGGCCAGCAGTACGAACAGCGGCGGTGTCACCACCACGTTCAGTACGCCGAGCACCATCAGCACGGTGCGACGTCCGTAGCGCTGCCCGAGGATGCCGGTGAGCGGGAACATCAAGGCGCCGACGATGCTGCCCACCAGGATCACCACGTTGGTGTACCCGGTGGACACGCCGAGCACGGTCTTCAGCATCGCGGGAAGGGTTCCGGCGACGGCGTCGAGGGTGAGCCAGGCACCGGTCATCACCACCAGCACCTGGAGCAGGCGACGGGACTGGTCACCGGAGAACAGTTGCTTGAGGGGCGCGTCGGGCTTGGGCGCCTTCAGCCACAGCTCCGACTCGGGCACCGAGCGGATGTAGTACACCAGCATGGCCAACGACATCAGGAAGCCGAACAGGAACGGGACACGCCAACCCCACTCCACATAGCTCGCGCCCGAGGAGGTCTTCACCGGGAACACCTTGAGGGTGAGCATGGTGACGACGGTGATCACCGCGAGCGCGGCCGGGTAGCCGGTGTTGATCAGCGAGCCGTACAGGCCGCGCTTGTTGCGGGGTGCGTACTCCATCGCCAGCGGGTTGGCACCGGTGTATTCACCGCCCAGGAACACACCGTCGAGCAGGCGGAGGAAGACCAGGATCCCCACGGCACCCAGCCCCAGGGTGCCGTAGCCCGGCATCAGCGCGATGAGCCCGGTAGAGATCGTGAAGCCGAGCGTGGCGATGATGGTGACCCGCCGCCGGCCGATCCGGTCTCCCAGATGACCGAAGATGATCGCACCGATCGGGCGTCCGAGCAGGGACGCGGCCAGCACGGTGTAGGCGATGGTCGCCTTCGTGCTCGTCGAGACCGTGGCCGGCAGGAAGTAGGCGAGGGCCGGGGTCAGGGCGATGACCGGAAGGTAGACGTCATACATGTCTACGAAGAACCCAAAACAAGCGGCGAAGAGTGTCCTTCGCCGCTTCTGCTGGTCGGTCACCTGCGCCGCGGATGACTTACCGCGGCCTGTCAGGACCTGCCCCATCCTTCTCACCTACCAGTGGTCATGTGGCTGAGTGGTCGGACCACTTTGTGGGGTCCGCCCCCGCGGTGTCAACGGCCCGCCGGAAGATCGCCCAAATAGTGTTTGACACTCCTTATGCACCGTTTTCGTTAGTTCTGGGATGCCCCACCTTCTGGCTCCGCCCAACCTTTCGGAGCCTCGGCAGAGCCCTCCGGCATGCCGCTCAGGACCCGGCACGGAACCTCGTGAACCCTTCACATGTGGATCGCATCGCGGGTTGCCAGAGCCCTCCGCGGGTCCCGGCGCCATGCCAAGCAGCGCCGAGCGGGTCTCACCATTTCGGTACCGGAGACATATCCTCGTGGCAGGCCCCGTGCTCCCGGCGGCCCAACCGAAGCGGTACCTGACCGGGTGATGACGAGTGACTGAAGAGGCGCTGAAGCCGATTCGGCGAAGCCGACTGTACGAGGAGGTCGCCGACCGGCTTCGCGAGTTCATCAACATCCACCAACTCAAACCGGGCGACCGGTTGGTGTCTGAACGGGATCTGGCCGTAAGGCTGGGCGTGAGCCGCACGTCGGTGCGGCAGGCGCTCACCGTGCTCCGCACGATCGGACTGGTCGACATCAGGCACGGCGAGGGTGTCTACCTGCTCCGCCCGCTCGACGAGGTGGTGGAGCCTCTCACCGACGAGCTTGTACACAGCAACGAGATGTTCCCCGCCACCATGGAGGTGCGGGAGGCACTGGAGACCCAGGCGGCGCGGTTGGCGGCACGCCGGCGTTCCCCGGCCGATCTGGACGCCATGACCTCGGCCCTGGCGACGATGGACCGGGCGATCGAGTCCGGCGAGAACGGCGAACCAGGCGACGCCCAGTTCCACCAGGCGCTCACCCGGGCGTCGGGCAACCCGCTGCTGACCCAACTCATGGGCAGCCTGAGCGAACACATCCGGCAGTCTCGTGAGGCATCCCTGTCTCGTCCTGACAGGCCGACGCTGTCCCTTGCCTCGCACCGGCGCATCCTCGACGCGGTGGCGGCCCAGGATGAGGACGGGGCCGCCGCGGCGATGCGCGAGCACCTGTTCCAGGTCGCCGACGTCAGGTTCCTGGACGAGGAGGCCCGGCGCGTCCAAACGTGACGCCCGCCGCAACGCTCTGCACACCGCCGGCACTTCTGGTACGAATTGGCTAGACCACTAGACCAGAGGAGCCCCCCATGCCCCATACCGAGCCG
>DATCXL010000720.1:0-5986 GCA_036565825.1 Mycobacteriales bacterium | reverse complement strand
GGCGCGGCCTGGGCGAGGCCGCCTGGACCGGGTTGGGCGCCGGGGCCGCAACCGGCCGCGGATGGCCGCCATCCCGGACGGCCAGCGAGCCGAGCACCAGAACGAAGGCGGCCGCGGCAAGGGCATGTACTGTTCCACGCCTGCGCATCGATCCCCCAAGCGTCGTAAGACGCCCACATACGTCGCATGGGCCGGAATTCAGTCGCGCCGAGAATGGGTGAAGGTAAGGACAGAACGACAGCGGGTGCTGGTGTCTCTAATGGTGGTGTGCGTAATCAGAATGTCGCGGATCCCCTGGGTGTTCGCAGCCTGGATCCACCGTGACCAGTGCTCGTCTGCGTTGCTCCAACCACCGTTCGAAGTAACGTTGGCGAGCCGAAAGAGTGAGCGTGGTGAGAATCTCGTCACGCACCGTGTCGAATTCGACGACGTGGGCCGAGGTAACGCCCTCTACCAGGCACAACTGCCACCCGAACGGGGTAATTATCGGACCGACCATATCTCCGGGCGCGGCGGTGAATACCAACCGGCCCAACTGCTCGGGCAGTTCGCTTTCGATGCAGGTCCACCGCACCCCGTCCGCGCGCAGCCGGGCCGGATCAGGCTGACGTCCGGGTGGGTCCTGGTCGGGCAGATTCTGGTCGGGCCGCTGGGCGGACAGATCTGACCGGTCGGTCAGAATGTGTAGCAGCGTGCGGCGTTCGGGGTGTTGCCACAGATCCGGATTACGCCGGTAGTAGTTCTCGGCCTCGGCTTGGCCAACCCGGATCGGGTCGGTCACCCGCCGGTACACCGCCCGGGCCAGGGGCATCGCGGCCAGCACCGCCGCGGCCAGGCTGCCGGCCCAGGGTGGCAAGGGGCCGGGCGCCCCGCCGGTGCCCCCGCCAACCGGTGACGGGTCGGGTTCGGTGACACCCAGTCGGACGGCCTCGGCTCGCACCAGTTCCTCGGTGAGGACGAGCTGGGCAACCCACCGGCGCAGCCTCCGCCCCTCCAGGCAGTCGGGCGGGGGAAGCGCGTGGGCCAGCGGGCCGGCCCGCAGTTCTGCCAGCCGCGCGTCCAACAGAGCGCCGGGCACGTCCCTGCCGGCCACCACCCCGACCCGACTCACCGGCGCGCCACCACCTCGAACGGAACCGTCTCGGTGTAGGCGACCCGACCCGCGTAGGTGACCTTGACCAGCGCCCAGTACGAACCGGCGGGAGCATCGGTGGGCACCTGGACGGCGAACGACAGCCGGCCGGTCCGCCGGGGTCCCAGCGTGAAAGCCACCGAGGCTGTGCCGACGGGGGAGGCTGTGCCGACGGGGGAGGCTGTGCCGACCAGATCCCAGGTGCCCCAGGGGGTGATCACCTGCGCCTCACCGCGCACCCGACTGCCGAACCCGTTGCGCAGCACCACCGGGATCTCGGCGCGACCCCCCGGTTCGACCAGCACACCGCGAACGTCCAGCCCGACGGTCACCTCCTGGCCGAACCGGTGCCGTGGTGCACCGACGTGGACGGTGGCTACGTCCTCAACCAGGCGTCCGTCCGCGCCGCGGGCCAGGACGCTCACCAGGTAACTGGCCTCAGGCTGGCCGGCGGGGGAATGCACGGTCGCCTCGTACTCGGTGAATCCGCCTGGCGCCAGACTGACCGGTCGCTCGGCCGGTTCGGCCCGCCACCCGTCGGGGGGAACGACCCGGACCAGGGCATGCTGGGATTCTTCGGTCAGGTCCGAGGCCACGGTGATCCGCAGCATGGTCGGACCGGCCGACGACCCGGCTGACACCGACACCTCGCTGGGATGCAGATGGACGGCCAGCGGCAGGTTGCCGATCGGGGCCGGTCCGGTGTTGTGCAGCCAGTACCGGGCGAAAACCGGCGGCCCCGCATCGGTCGACTGGTCGGACCCAGGCGTGGTGGCCGGGTCAGCCGCCGGTGTCGGCAACCCCGACAGGTGGGCCAACACGGTGACGACGCCCGCGCCGGGCAGCGACACGCCGTCACCCTCGGGCTGGAGCGGGGATTCCAAGAGGTCCGCCCGGGTGAGTTCGGCCAACCTGACCAGCCCGTCGAAACTGGCCCGCACCGGCTGGCCGTGTGCCTCGTACAGCCGGACCGCCACCCGTTCGGCTGGATCACTGGCTCGGATCGAACCGTGGGCCAGCGGCGTCCCGGCCGGCTTGAGCGCGGCCAGCATCGCGGTGTCGGGCCGCACCTGGACCAGCGCGGCGCGCGCTGGCAGCGGGCCGGGGTGCTGGTCGGACCGCCACGCCACAAACGGATGGTTGTACGACTGCCCGTGGTGGACCAGGCGGGCCTGGCGCCAGTCTCCCTGCCCGCTGACCAGCGCGTAGTCGAAGGTGTGGCTCCAGTGCTGGAGCTGGAATCCCGAACCGTCCGGGGTGGACCGCCGGGGCGGGTCGATCCACACCCCCGACGGCCATCCGGTGCAGGAACGGAACAGTGACAGGTGCAACGCGCCGGAGGGGTCAACGGCGAAACCGGGCAGGCCACGGTTGAGCACCGCGATGGTGTGGTCGGCGGCGGAGGGCTCCAAGGGTTCCCGGTCCGGTGCGACCGGTGTGACCGGCAGCGACGGGTCCTGGGTCACCTCGACGCAGGCATCGGCCAGGTCCTCGGTGAGCGCGGCCACGGCGGACCGGGTGGCCTGCTCGCCGTCGCCGGCCACCACCAGCACCGGCAGGTCCCGGGTCCCGCGCCGATCCGCGTTTGGCTGCCACACCGCCGCCAGCGGCCGGTCCGCAGGCACCCACACCCGTGCCGTGTGCGAGGTGGCCAGTTGTTGGGCGAGTTCCCGGGCGTAGCCCGGGTCGGCCTCGGCGAGCACCCGGGCGGTGAACGGGTTCACCTCCGGGCCGCCGACGCTCAGCCGCACGTCGGGCAGGTTGGAATCGACGTCCAAAGCGCCGTACCGTTCCCGATCCGGGGTGGAACAGGTGGAGGTCACCCCGACCCGGGCCAGCGCGGTCACCAACTCGTCGGCGCCGCCGCTGGACGCCACCGGTTTGGGCACCACCACCTCGGCGACGCCGATGGCCCGCAGGTGCGCGCCGATCCGGACCCGCGCGGTGCTGCCCAGGCCGAACCAGGTGTATGCCGGATTGTCCAGCGTCCAGGGCGCCTGCGCCGCGTCCACGTCAGGCAACCCGTAGCCGCGCCCCACCACGGCGTAGCCAACCTCGCTGACCGGCAGCGCGCCGGGCAGGTTGGCGGGCAGTCGCATCCGGAGCAGTTGGTCGGACCCGGCGAACCCGTCCACGGTGGTGGTGATGTCGGCCCTGCCGGTGCCCACGGCGAGCAGGATCGCAGTGGTGTAGGTCAGGCTGCCCAGCCGTCCGGTGGCGGTGACGCGCTGGCCCACCGGCGAGGTTTCGACCCGCACCAGGGCGGTCGTGTCGGCCGAGCCGCGCACGGTTCCGGTGGGCAGCAGGTGCCAGGGACCCTCGCCGAACCGGGGATGCGCCGGATGTTCGTCGTAGAGGCGGAACTCGTTGCCCACCTGGCCGGGTCGGATGAGTTCCCGCCCGCTGGCCCGGTCGACCAGGCTGGTGATGCCGCCGCCCCGGTCGGGGTCGACGGTGACCGCGAGTGTGTCGGAGGCTGCCGAGGTGCCCGGCGTCGGTGTCCAGGTGGCCAGCGGGGTGGCAGGCGGATTGGCGGACTCGCGCAGCCAGTACGTCCGGTATCCCAGGCCGGGCACGTCGCGGGCCAGGAAGGTCAGGGTGGCACCGGCCAGGCTGCCGTCGCGGTGCCGGGTGATCGCCTCGGCCACCGCCGGCACGGGTTCCCCGGGTTCGTCGGGACGGTCGTGAACCGCGACCGAACCGACGCCCGGCCGGTCGAAGGTGACCCGGGCGGTGACCAGGTCGGTGCGTGGCCAGGACACCGCGTTGAACACCACCAGCGCCGTCGCGTTCGGGTCAGCCAACGACCGGGTGTCCACAGAGGAGGTCAGGGCGTCCAGTGCCCGGTCGTGCACGGTTCGACCGAGGTCGTAGGCCTCCCGCCAGCCGGCCAGCAGATCCAGATACACCTGGTCGGAGAAGCTTCCCGTGATGCCGTCGTGGTGCGCGCCGAACACGAGTTGCCGCCAGGCCCGGTCGATCTGCGCGTCCGGATAGGACGCGCCGGTGAGCAGACAGGCCAGGGTGGCGAACTTCTCCGCGTCGACCAGCGTGTTCTCCCCGGCCCGCTGGGCCTGCTTCACGTCGACGTAGGAGACATCCTTGCCGGTGTAGACCGGGTTCATGTCCCGGGTCTGCGGCCACAGCGCCGCGCCGTCGTTGGACTCTGCGCGCACGGCGGCGAAGAACTGCCGGGGGGTGGCGCAGACGAACCTGGGCCACAGGTAGCGGTGGGACCAGTCCCGGGCTATCTCGGTGACCCACCTGTTGGGCATGGCGTGGTCAGTGCCCACCGGCAGCAGCACGTTGCGGGTGGCGGCCACCGTGTGCAGTTCGCGGAAGACCCGGTACACCTCTTCCTCGGCGTCGGCCAGGGTGGGGGCGGAGTCCATCCAGTACCCGATGGAGTAGTGGTCGGCCATGTAGGCGGTGACCAGGCCGCCGCCGCCGGGGGAGATCCAGCGGAACTCCGAGGGAAACTGCATCCGCCGGGGGTCCTTGGGGTCGCCACCGGGATTGAGGATCGGCCCCCACTGGTGGAACGGCCCGCGCGCCCACGAACTGGTGGTCAGTCCGGCGTCGCGCATCATCCCGGGGAACTGTGGGTCGTGCCCGAACACGTCCAACTGCCAGGCGGTGTCCGGGGCGGCGCCCAGCACGTGCCTGGTGAAACCCAGGCCGTAGACGGCGTTGCGGGCGGTCGACTCGGGGCTGGTGAGGTTGGTGTTCGGCTCGTTGTAGGTGCCGCCGACGATCTCCAGTCGGCCCTCGGTCAGCAGTCGCCGCAGGTACGCCCGGTCCTGCGGGAAACAGTCCCAGTAGGGCTTGAGGTAGTCGACCTCGGCGAGCACGAACCGATAGTCGGGGTCCTGCCGGGCCGCGTCCAGGTAGGCCCGCACCAGCGAGAACGCGGTCTGCTGGTAGGCGCCACGGGACGCCTGTGCGCCGGGCAGGTCGTCCCAGCGCTGGGCGTAGGCGGCCTGGGTGTTCCACCACACCGGGTCGTAGTGGAAGTGTGGCACCATCCACATCGTCCATCCCGGCTCGGCCGCCTCGATGGTGGCGCGGTGGGTGTGAAGGTCCTGCCCCTCGGTGACCGTGATGGTCACCGGCACCGGGGTGCCCGGTGGGTGATGCCGGTAGGCGTCCGTCCCCACCTCGACGACCCGCTCGTCCGGGGCGCCGAGATCGACCGCGACAGGTGTCGACCCGCCGGTTGGGTCGGTGCCAACGGTCACCGAGATCGGGCCGGTCGCGCCGGCAAGCCCGGTGAGCCGTACCCGGACCACCTGGAGAGGGTGTTCGGGGGTGCCGACGAAACACAGCGTCGAGGAAACCTCACGAACCGTCACCGGCACCTGCGACCACCTCCAGTGCCCCGCTGATCCGTCGCCCGCGGACCCGTTGCTCTGCCGACACGCGGGTCACCGGCCAGCCTGCCCCATCCGGGCCGGCAGGGCACGGGTCGAGCGGCCAGACGATGGGCCGGCGTGTTCCAACGCGGGTGGGTGCGGTGATGCCGCCGCGTCGGCCGAGCTGAGAAGGTAGGCTTGACGGCGCGACGAAAGGTCGCCCGGCTCCGTTGAGGTGTCCCGCGGTCGCCGGCGAGACGCCGGAAGACACCGGGTGCGAAGCCGCCGACGTCGCTGTCGTCCACAACGGGGCCGTTAGCTCAACTGGCAGAGCAGCGGACTTTTAATCCGCGGGTTCAGGGTTCGAGCCCCTGGCGGCCCACCCCATGACGTGATCTCGCTGTTGACCTGCGGTTCGTTTGACCCGAGGGTGCGTCCGGTAGGTGGCGGTGCGCGAACCGTAGAGACGGCCGCTGTGGTGGAGGCGCTGCCCACCGAGCCA
>DATCXL010000698.1:0-5989 GCA_036565825.1 Mycobacteriales bacterium | reverse complement strand
CATGGCGTACCGCCACTTGTCGGCCGCGCGGAGCCGGGTCTCCTGGTCGGCGTGGCCCTCGGCCAGAGATTTCACGGTCTCGGACGTGGTGGTCTGCCGGGTCTCCACTTCCCGGATCCGCTGCTCGTGGTCGACGACCTGGCCGGCCATCATCGTGTGCTGGGTGATCAGCACGTCGATCTTCGTGGAGATCTCGGCGACCTGCGCCGCGGTCGCGGGCGGGCCCATGGGGACGGTCACGACGCCGCCTCCGCCCACTTGCGCACGACGAGCTGCCCGTAGTCGTCCACCGTCAGCGTGTCCCCCGCCTTCCACGCCGTGGAGTGCGCATCGACCATCAGGTTCACGACCATCCGATGTCCGGCCGGCCAGTCCGCCGGGACCTGGTAGATGCGGGTCAGCGTCAGCGGCATGTGATGCCGCTGCGGCGGCACGTTGTCGCCCGTGGGGGTGCCGATCTGGGTCCATGGCTGCACGTGCGGCCACGGCACACCGTCGTCCACGTCGTACCACTGCAACCGGGACCCGACGCCCACGGTGTAGCCGACGTCGTTCGTCACCCGGCCCTCGGCCGTGATGTCCAGGACGTCGCCCGCTGTGACGGGGACGACGACCCGCATCACCCGCACGGGCGTGGTGGACGGCAGGTCCACCGGTATCGACGCGGCGATCACCTTGTCATCGGCGTACACGCCCGCCGGGATGCGCCCGGCTGTTTGGATCGCCGTCATTCACGCTCCGTCCCAAATCAGTTCGAGCCGACATTCCAGGCCGGCCGTGGTGTCCACTGCGGTGATGGTCGACTCTGTCGAGTACCAGAGGGTCACTTCGATGACGTCGCCGGGCTTGGCGTACACCCACCAAGCACTGTTGACGGTCTTCACCTGGGCGGCTACGCCGGTCGGGACGAACACCTCCTGGCCCTCGTAGACGCTGCCGAGGTTCGGGAGGCCGGAGTTGACGGCGATGGAGGGGATGAGGGCCAGGCCGGTGGCGCCGGTCCCAGACAGGGACACGTTGGCGGTGGCGTGCCACCAGCCCGCCCACCCGTCCGGCACCGTGTACCGGGTCGGGCTGCCCGCGCTCCAGCCCGCGTAGGGGTCTTCGTCGATGGTGTCCCAGGTGACGGCCTGGACGATGTTCTCGGCGATGGTCTGCCCGGCGGTGTTGCGGGCCCGGAATGTCGGCGGGGCCAGGAGCCCGGTGAACGGGTCGCGCACCTTGGCGTTGAACTCTTCCGGCAGGCTGCCGACGGGCACGCCGGGCAGGAAGACAGGCACTTCGGGGGCGACGGTGGCGGGGATGTCCGGCGGTGGCTCCGGCGGCGCGACCGGCCCAATCTCGGCGGCCGTGTCCGCGACCGCCATCTCATCGAGGTAGAACGTCGGCCAGGTCGGCGACGTGGACGGCATCCCGAACCGGACCGCCTCCAGCCCGGACCCGGTGCCGAGGCCGGTCGCCGAGACGGAGGTGAATACCGTGGTGCCGTCGCCGGTGTACACGTTGACGGTCACGCTGCCGTTGTTGTGGACGGCCTCGATGCGCATCTCGGTGGCGGTGGGGATCGCCAGCGCCGAGGTCGAGACGGCGGAGCCGCCGGCGTTGCGGAGCCGAAGCAGCCCGGCCGTGGTCAGATCAACGAACCACATCAGGGCGTTCGACGCGGTGTAGGCGGACAGGAGCCGCCCACCGTTGGACGGGGGCCAAGCCGACAGTTCCACATAGGCACGCGCCGCCCACGCAGTCCGGGACGTTCCGACGACCGTGGAGTCCCAGATCAGCTCGGCGGCGGTCGCGGCGGCCTGGTCGACCTGGATGCGGGGCGAGTGCAGCCCGCTCGTGTCGACCTGCGCGGCGCCGCTGGTGGCGGTGGTGAAAGCGGTGTCGCCGGTGCCCGCCGTGCTCGTCGTGACGCCCGTGCCGTCCGCCAGGCCCGTCCCGGACCAGGATGCGATGACCGCCATTACAGGCTCCGCCACAGGCAGACCAGGCGCGAGGAGTCCCCCACCCCGGACTTGACGGGCACGTCGTTGCCTTGCGGCCGCATCTGCAGCTCCACGTAATCACCGGCCTGAAGGCGGATGTGTGCGCACGCGGCCAGTGCCGTACCCGCCGACGTCGCGGGCGCGGGCGTGCACGATGTCCCGGCGTAGAACGTCGACCCGTTGACGGCGAGGCGGGTGGCCCGGTACCCGGTCGCGCCGGACGATTCGCCGACGGATGCGAGCCCGTACACGTAGTACAGGCCCGGCCGCTGCGCCGTGTACCGGGACGGCTGCGCCGCCGACCAGCCTCCGTAGTTGTCGAGCTGCGCGCCCGTGAACGTGATCGAAGCCCAGGACCCGGAGGTGAGGGTCTGCGTGCTGCCCTGCGTGTCGACCCGGGCGGCGGGCGGGTAGTTCAGCCACCGGATCACGTCCCGCACATGCGTGTTGAGCGGGACTTCGTTCGTGCCTGCCGAGTCGGCGGTGAGGATGTCGGCGGCCGTCCAGGTGCGCGGCGTGCCCGGTGCCGTGACCGTGGTGCCGGTGGTGCCGGTCACGCACGCCCACCGCACCGTCAGCAGCGGCACCTTCGAGGCGGAGACGGTGGTGGACAGGGCGCCGCCGGACCGCTGGTAGGCCATCAGCTCCAGGTAGTCGCCCTGCTGGGCCTGGATGAGGTCGCACACCATCGGGGTTGTGGCGTGCGCCGCCTGCCCCCACAGTTTCGCGCCCTCGTACGGGGTGCCGCCGTTCAGCCGCAACCCCGCGATCCGGTACGCCTCACCCGACCCGGACCCGATGAACGGGACCTGGCCCGTGCACAGATGCCAGTTGTCGATGGAGCGGGTGGGCGGCGGCTCGACCCTGGACGGATTGGAGGTGTCGTTGTGGCCGCGGGCCAGGTCCCAGATTTCGGTGAGGCCGATCGGGGTCCATGTCGCGTGCGGGATGGACTGTGCGTCGCCGAGCCCTTGGAACATGAGCGGTCGCCGCCGGAACGCGACGGTCGACGCCACTTCCCGCTCCAGCTCGAACGAGGTGACCGGGTCCCCGGCCACGCCCGGGGCCTGCTCAACCCAGGTGCGGGGGTCGACGGGGGTGAGCATCTGCTGCCCGGACGGCAAGGTGACGTACATCAGGCCCATCCGATCGTGGTGTCGCCGAGCACGCCCTTGGCCGGGTCGCCGAGCACGAGCACGGGTGGGGGCGCGGCGGCCAGGGTGAGGGTGACCGACCCTTCGGTCCCGGTGAGCCCGTACCGCAGGGTCGGCTTGACCTGCAGGACCCGGCAGGATGCGCGGATTTCGGCCTGCCCTACCGGGCGCCGCACCACGTTCACCAGGTCTCCGACTTCTACGGCCAGCAGCATCGGCCACGCGGCCGGGTACGCGGCGGCGTTCACCGTCACCTCGGCGAACCTTTGCGTCGGCTCGCGGTATTGGGCGAGGAGCCATTCGGCGAGGTGCTGCGCCTCGGCCGTGTAGTACAGGTTCGTCGCCCGGTCGAGGGGCCGGATGCCGTACCGGCCGCCGGACGCCGCGTCGACGGCCAGGTGGGTGCGGTCGCTCCACACCAGCGGCGACTCGTCCCGCCCGGCCTCACCGGTGTTGGCCACGTTGACCCGGTTGTACAGGTACGTCGGCCCCGACGTGATCCGCACGGCAGGCGCGAACGGGATCTCCCCGGCCGCGGTGTCCTCCCCGAACGTCCACCGGGCGGCCTGCTGGTAGCCGGCCGAACCGGAGCGGAACCTCATGTTTCCGGCCGCGTCCCCGTACAGCAGGCCCGTGTCCTGGTCGGCGAGGTCGGCGAGGCGCTGCAGCAGGACCCCGTTCTGGGTGTCGCGGGACCCGGTCAGGGTGCTGGCGTCCACGGCGCGAGGCAGCCGCGCCCCACCGGTCGCCATGTACCGCTGTGCCCGCAGGCCGATCGACTCGCCGGCCCGGTACCCGACGGTCGCGCGGTCCATGAGCTGCACGACTTCGCCGTCGGTCAGTTCCCGGTCCCATACGGCGATGTGGGAGTGGACGGCGTTGCCGGCGTTGCCGTTGTAGACCTCGTCGGCCTCACCGCCGATGCTGATGGAGCGGAAGCTGTCGGGCAGGTCGCACGCCCCGGAGAAGGTGATGTTGCTGCGCTGATGCGCCAGCCGCCATGAAGTGCGGTTGAACCGCAGCACCCACGGGATCGGCTTCATTTGGGCGATATTGAAGGTGCCTGCGGTGTTGGTGGCGGCGGCAGTGTCCTTGTCCCACACCGTCACCGTCGGGATGCCGAGGTCGGCGGTCATCCACACCTTGATCACCGTGTTGTTGCGGGCGTCATCGGACCGCAGGATGCACAGGGTGACACCGCCGTCGGGCTGGGTGTTGAGGTCGTCGGCGACCCGGGTGATCCCGAAGACGGTGACCCCGCCGGACACGGCCGGGAAGCCGGGGTCGGCGCCGACCAGCGCGAAACCGGGTACATTGTCAACATTTGTGAGGCCCTGCTGCTGCCAGCCGGTGCCGGCGTCCCCGTCGAGCTCGGTCGCCGCGCCGAAGTCCTGCGTCGCGGCGGCGACCCCGTACTTGGACTGCGTCACCTGCAACGCGGCCGACGAGCGCGGGGAGGCGTTCGCCGCGACCAGTGCCCCAGACGGGTCGTCCAGCGGCCAGTACGCGTACGGCTGCCTGCGCAGGATGTCGCCCCGCAAAGCCGACGGCACGTCCTGCGCGAGGGTGGCGAGCGCGTCGACCACGGACCAGTCCACGTACCCGTGGTGCGCAGTCCGCCACTGCCGGACGGCCTCCTCCAGCCATCCGGCCGACACGGGGTAGATCTTGCCGTCCCACGCGGTGAGGATCCGGTACGGGGTGTACAGGTCGTATGCCCCGCCCGCCACGCTGGTGATCGCGTCGTCGTAGTTGCGGAGCGTCAGGCCCGCGGCACCCGCTTGCGGGCGGCCGAGCTCGTAGCCGATGCCGCGGGCCGCGCCGCCGAACGCCTCGAACCTCGAGGTCTGGTCGACCCAGTCGGCGGCGGGGATGCGGGTGAGGGGGACGTCCTGTCCGTACCCGGCCGCGACCTCCAGCCGGGTCGCCGGCCAGTTCGCGTTCGGCTGGTCCCAGACGGTGCCGGTCTCGGCGAGCGCGATGATGACGCCCGTCCACACCAGCGGCGACGTGGACGTCCATGTCGCCGTCTGTGTACCGGTCCCGGCCTGCCAGACCGGAGTGAGGGACAGGTCCGGGCCGTCGCGCGTGACCGGCGTGAGTGCCGTCCACGGCGCGCCGGGCGCGGTGATCGTGACGTCGTTGTTGTCGGCCGCCGCGGCGGCGATGATCAGCGCGGTTGCGCCGGGGTCGGCGAGCGCGACCGACAGGGTCGTCCCGGTCGCGGTCGCAACTGCCGTGCCGAGCAGCGTCGGGAACCCGTTCACGAACCCGGTGACCTCGGCGACGTGCACGACGTGGGAGCCGGTGTCGTCGGCGTGGATATGGGAGACCGCGGAGTACACCGACGCGAGCGGGAACCCGGCGAACGCGACGGTGGGGCACGCCCACACCTCGACCCGCGTCCCCGTGACCTCGTTGTAGGCCGAGCCGCACAGGATCCACCAGTTCCGGCCCATGTCCGCCACCGACGCGAGCGCCTGCGTGCCGTCCACCGTCCGGTACGCGATCGTCGCGATCAGCCACGACCCTTCGGCCGGCTGCGCGGCAACGCGGACGTCGGCGCGTCCGCCTGTGCCCGTCCACTGCTGCGGGACCGCGAGCGCCATCAGAAACCGCCCCCGCCGCGCACGAAGGGGTTCGTGCCGGGGTTACGGGTATTGAAGGTGCCGCCCTGTCGCTGCACGACCTCCCACAGCTCCCGCTCGCTCCACACCGACCCCTCAACGTTGACGTTCGTGATGTTCTGCACGACCGTCGTGCCGCCGCCCGCGCGCGCCAGGGATGCGACCGGCCGCGCCGACGGCGACGGCACCGAAGGCGCGCCCCCACCGGCCGCGACCCGGTTCA
>DATCXL010000693.1:0-5579 GCA_036565825.1 Mycobacteriales bacterium | reverse complement strand
GCGGTGGCTGGCTGGGCAACTCCGCCACGCCACCTGGCCGCGGGCGACGGAACCCACGTTCGCATCAGCGGTGTCCGGCCGGGTCCACGACACCATCGTCGGCGTGCTCGAACGCCACGGGTACACCTCGACCCGGCCGTTGGACTGGGACCTGCAACGCGCCATCGTCGGCGTCATCGCCGACATCATCGACCCGGAGGACCCGCAGTGAGCCGCGTCTACTGGCACTCCGAACAGCGGACCGTCGAACTTCACGGGTCGGAACGGGCATGGCTCAACCACGTCGCCCGCGGCCCGGCCATCGCGGCGTGGAACCTCACCCCCGGAACCGGTCTACTCGAACGCGCCACAGCCCTACTGGACATGACCGTCGGGGAGTCGTACCTGCATCCGCTGCTGCGCGCCGCACAGACCGAATACGACACCTACCACGCATCGTGGAAAGGTCTGCCGCCAGGCGTGATGTCACCGCGCCGGTTCGATCCCGAACCGGAACGCCGCCTGGCCGCCGCGTTGAAGACAGCCCTTCACGTCGAGGACCTGCAACTCGACGTGGCCGGTGTCCGACTGCACACCGGTGACGTCGAGCTGAACACCGCGTTGGTGGCCGGCTCAGACCCGATCCGGTTGGCCGCGAAGATCCACGGCTGGTGTGAAGCCCACGCGTGGGTTGACGGCCCGGACCGGGAGTGGATGGCCGGGATCATCGAAGACGGCCTGGCCACGGGGATCTACCGTCGCACCCTTCCCGCACCGAGCGGAGACACCCGGCCGCCACACACGCAGGGCTGGGAGGATGTCCTCGGTCTGCTCCGGGAGTCGGCTGACGGCCCCGTGGTCATGTCCTATTCGGTGTGCGACGACTTCCCGAACCTGGGCATCGCGGATTGGGCCCCACCCCGGTTGCCGGACGACTGGCGTCCGGCTTGGGCTGACAGCGCCGAGGGCCTGGCGGAGTGGGACGCCTACGACGACGCGGAGAAAGCCGAGTCCCGCGCTGATGCTGCCGAAAGCGCGTGGTACGACCTGTCGGAGGAGCGGAAGTGGGCTCTGGCTATGGACGGGTTGAGGTCTTCTCACCCGTGGGCTCGGATCGCCCCGGACACTCTGGCCGGGGTGACGTTCGGTCCGTCGGTGAGTGTGTATGACCTGTTCGCGCCGGACCGGGATGACCGGGTGCGCGCCGCCGCCGGAATGGAAACCGCAGATGCCTGATCTGTGTGACCAGATCCGTGTCCGCCTCGATGACGAGATCGACATTCGCCTCAGCCCGCAGCCGTACGCCGCAGCCCTCCACGCCGTGACCGGCCTGCACCAGCCGTGGCGGATCTACCAGCCGTGCGGCCACGACCATGACACCGAAAGTGCCAGCGTGGTCTACGTTGACGACGTCGGCTTGGTCTGCGCCGATGGGTTGGCGTACACGATCTGCACCGCCTGCTGTGCGAACGGCGCCGGCCAGACCGAACGGTGCGCAGACGACCACCACAGGGGCGCATGCTGGCCCTGCCCCACCATCCGGGCCGTCGCCGACGCCCTCGGCATCAAGGAGACCCAGTGATCTGCCAGCCCTGCCGCATCGCCGCCGACAACCACCTGCCGCACGACGGGTGCGACAACGAAGGCCGGGACTACCGCGGCTGCGCCTGCGCCCACCGTTCGACGAGCCAGGGTGAACAAGAACAGGAACGGGCGTGACCCCACACACCCCGGTGCGTTGTGTCGGATATCGACCCGACCGAACGGAGACCTGCCATGTCAACCCCGGACACCCCGGACCCGCGTAGATGCTGCGAGGCCCGGGGGCTGAACTACCCCGATGGCCGCCGTGTGTGCTGGCGCCACGCCACCGACGACGACCGCACACTCCTGTTCGACCTGGACAAGCGGGCCGCCGCGTGCGGAATCAAGATCGACCGGGGTTCCCTGTTCACGTCGCCGAACAACCGCCGGTGGCCATACGGGCCGAACACGGACGTGGACTCCCGGATTCGGATGCTCGACTGGGCTGAGGGCAACGACCTGCGCCTGTCGGCCGGCCGCTGCATGCACTGGCTCCGCAAGGGCCGGTGCGCGGACCGCACCTGCTACGGCCGCGTGGGCGGGTGGATGGACCACGTCACCTGCTGGATCGGCTCGGCTGGTGGGCGGGTGCTGGTGTCCCAGCCCTACAACCTGAGTGACAACGACACCGCGGAGTTGTCCGAGCTCAGCACCTACCTCGGGTTGACCGTGGAGATCCACCCGAACTCCTGGTACGGGCATGGGACCACGTTCGTCGGGGTGTGGTGGACCGGCGCCTGCGACTCACCTGCCCCGGCCCCGGTTGGTCGGCCGACCGTGCCGCCTGTGCTGTACGTCGGTGGGCCTCTCGATGGGCAGACCGCCACCCGGACCGGTAAGCGGTGGTCTGTCTACAGGGATGATGACGGGAACCCGATCGTCGCAGCACGAGGTGACCGGGAACTCGTTTACCGGGTGAATCGTGGTTTGGAGCCGCGCCAGTTCTACGCGCATCAGGACACAGCCGAGGGCGGGGTGTACGTGCACCTGACGCGGTGGAAGGCGTGGCAGGCTGACCAGAGACGGGCGGCACGGTGACATCCCGCTCCATATTCAGTGGGCAGGCGTGACCGTCGTGGATGACGGTCTGTTCCCGGCGAGTCTGGTTCTGGCGTTGGTGTTGTTCGCCGCGGTGATCTTCCTGCTCTGATTGCTGCCCGGCCAGGCGCCGGCTGTAGTGTGCTCGGATCGATGCGGAAGGGGGGTGAACCGGTGCCTGTCGAGGTGCGTCAGGTGACGCAGGCGTACAAGTTCGCGTTGGATCCGACGCCGACGATCGCCCGCCGGTTCGCCTCCCACGCTGGCGCTGCCCGGTTCGCCTACAACTGGGGTCTGGCCCGGACCGCTTCGGCGTTGGACGCCTACGCGGCGGAGAAGACCGCCGGTGTTGACAAGCCCACGGTGAAGATCCCGTCGCATTTCGACCTGTGCAAGCAGTGGACGGTGTTCAAGGACGACCCGGTCAACGGTGTGGGCTGGGTGGGGGAGAACTTCGTCGGCACCTACCAGGCGGCGTTACGGGACGCGGCGCAGGCGTGGCAGCGGTTCTTCAAGTCCCGGTCGGGGAAGTTGGCTGGTGCGCGTGTGGGCCGGCCACGGTTCAAGTCGAAGCATCGGGCTCGCCGGTCGTTCCAGGTCCACGGATCCACGTTGCGGGTGTCGGATGCGCATCACGTGGTGCTGCCGAAGATCGGCCCGGTGAAGACCCACGAGTCGACCCGCAAGCTGTTGCGGCGGGTGTCGAAGGGCACCGCGCGGGTGGTGCGGGGCACAGTGTCGCAGCATTCCGACGGCCGCTGGTACATCGCGTTGACGGTGGAAGTGCAGCGGGAGGTGCGGACCGGCCCGTCGGCCCGGCAACGCGCCGGTGGCACGGTCGGCTTGGACTTGGGTGTCCGGTCGGTCGCGGTGGACTCGGACGGAACCGTGTACGACAACCCCCGGTTCTTGGAAGGGTCGCTGGCCCGGCTTGCCGCTGCGCAGCGTGTCCTGTCTCGCCGCCTGGCCGCTGCACCGAAGGGTGCGCCGAGGTCGGGTCGGGCCCGGAAAGCTCAGGCGAGGGTGGCCCGGTTACATGCCCGGGTCGGGTTCCAACGCGCCGACTTCCTACACAAGCTGTCGACGTCGCTGGTGCACGGTCATGAGCGGATCGCGGTCGAGGGTTGGGATGTCGCCAGGGTCGCCGCTACCGGGTCGGAGGATGTGCCTGCCCGGGTGCGGCGCGGGCGGAACCGTGCCCTGGCCGATACCGGTGTGGGCATGCTGCGGTGGCAGGTCGTGTCGAAGTCGGCGTGGTACGGCTGTGACGTGGCCGTGCTGGGTAAGCATGAGTCGACTGGGCGGACGTGTTCGTCGTGTGGTCAGGTGAGAACCAAACCTGTGCTGCCGGCGGAGGACACGTTCAGGTGCCCGGGGTGTGGTTGGTCTGGTGATCGGCGGGTGAACTCGGCCCGTGTGGTTGCCAGGTTGGCTGCGGAAGTGTCCGACGCCTCAAGTGGTGGGGAGTCGTTAAACGCCCGTGGAGAGGGTGTAAGTCCTGTCGTCCCTCGGGGCGGCAGGCGGTCTTCTGGGAAGCGGGAAGCCCGCGCCCGGCCGATAGGTCGGGGTGAGTCGGGCACCCCAGGACCGTAAGGTTCTGGCGTCCCCACAATTCCATAGGGTGCGCGCGTGTTTCCGCAGGTCGGCAGGGTGCGGCCTGGGCGTGCGGGGGGTGACGGGCATAGCACTATGAGAAGGTTCGACGCATCTGGGTGCGGCATGGGCGTGCGGGGCGACGGATACCAGGTACGGGTTGGTGGCTGACGGGAACCATGCGACCCGGGCGTGCGGGGGTGACGGCTTGCTGAGTATGAGCGCCCCCACTGCATGCTGCGTGCGACCCGAGCGTGCGAGGGCGACGGAAATCTCCGATAGCGGCGACGATCAGCGTGCGACCCGCGCGCGGGGACGACGGTGCCTCGGTCGATGTTGCCCGGTGCTCACCCATGTACTACCCAGACGTACGGGGCGACGGCAGCCTGGCGTGTTTCTCGCGGTATGACGGCTTGCGCTCGCCACCGTCCGCAGGCGTGCCACAGGGCGACCCATGCACGCGGGGACGACGGGGAAGTGGTCGGACCTCGTCACGGCGAGCGTGTGTGCGACCCAAGCGCACGGGGCGACGGATCTGACCAATAGCCTGCGGTCCACAGGCACCACCTACGGGGCGACGGCCGCACGCAGCGGTCCGGGGGTTAACGCCGGCGTGGCTATCATGCGCGCGCCCATATCCCTGAATTGACAGGGGCCATCGCATGCACCACCCGATCCTCACCACCCTACGGATCAACCTGGACCATCCCGCCGCCCGAGCCGAACGGCTCCAGCCCGGGCCCGGCCGCCGGCCCAGCCCCTACCCGGACGTGTGCAAGGTCCACAACAGGGTCGTGTCCGCCGTCGCTGGCCTACCCGAGAACCCGGACTGTCGCCTGCTGTGGGCGCAACCCGAACCTGACCTGCTGATCATCCGAGCTTTCGGCCCGGTCACCGCCGCATCATTCCCCGCCGGGTACGCCACCGTCCTATCGCACCGGACGTGGACCCCACCCCCGGACGGCCGGGTCGTCGGGGCCATCACCTTCTCACCGCAGACCGTGCGGCATCCCAGGCGCGCCGACAGGATCACCAGAGACACCGAGGTCACGGTGATCCGTGACCCGGACGCGCAGGTCGAGTTCATGCGGTCCCGTCTGGCGGTCGCGTTGGACGTGACGTCACTGGATGTGCAGTGGCGCCGGGTCAGGGTCGGGGCACACCGCACCGGGCGGACGGTCACCTCGACACAGGTCGGTGTCGTGGTCACCGGCACGGTCACCGACCACGACGTGTTGGTGGACAAGGCTCGGCGTGGTTGGCACAAGGACAAGGCGTGGGGTTGCGGCCTGTCGGTGTGGAAGGCGGCATGACCACGCCGAAACACCACTGCCCGGGCTGTTCCCGGCCGCTCGGTCCTACCCGGCCGTGGTGTGCGCCCTGCC
>DATCXL010000677.1:0-8451 GCA_036565825.1 Mycobacteriales bacterium | reverse complement strand
GAGCGCCGAGACACGGGCCAGTTGCGACCCTCGTCAGCCTTGGTGGGCTGACGCTGGAGTTTCTGACGTGCAGCTATGACGGTGTGTGACCACCTGATGGCGTCTGGTGCGTCACATATGGGATGGTTTGCCAGACCTTCTGAGTTCGGAACCTCGCGCGTGGAGGTGGCGAGCTTGGGGTTCCGAAGCTCAGGTGCGCCGAAGGTGTCAGACGACAAAGGGGCCTCGGGGTGCCTGATCTCGAGTCCGGCCGAGGTGCTCGACGTCATCGAGGAGTCGGGCCGGGAGACGGTACAGCCGCACGCTATCTTGGTCTGGGTCGATGATGTCAAGCAGACGTGCGACCAGCCGGAGTTTCTGAGCCTCGGAGCAGACGACCTCGAACACGGACTTCTGGACACGATGGCCAAAGGCCTCGCAGGTCCTTGCTACTTTCCGAAGCCTCGCCGCTCCTTCAGGTGTGGTTGTCTCAACGTCGTAGGTGACGAGAAGGTCCATCAGGTGATCGTCCAAGGGACGTAGGTGTCAAGGTCGCCACGAAGGTGACGGCCGAGCATGCGGGCCTGTACGAGGGGCAGTAGTGCTCCAGGTACCTCCCGGCCGAGAAACCCGTGTGGCCATGTGCGCTCACGGGACCGCTGCCACGCACCCAAGACAAGTTTTCGTCCATCCTCGGTGAGTCGTACGGCCCCTCCCGGGAGATGCTCGAAATGGGTATCGTTAACCTCACCGCGGTTGAAGAGTGTCACCGCGAGCCTGTCAGCGAGTAGTGGGCGGAATTCCTCCATAAGGTCGAGGGCGAGTGCCGGCTTCCCTGGACGTGTCGCATGGAGAAAGCCAACATATGGATCGAGCCCGACCTGTTCGGTTGCTCCTTGTACCGCGACTCGCAGCAGTCCATACAGGAATGACAACAGGCAGTTGACCGGATCGGTCGGCGGCCGCCGCTCCCGCGTTGTGAACTGTTTGCTCATCTTGTTGGTCAGTAGCAGTGGCAGGCAGCTGAAGTACTCACGAGCGATTGTCCCTTCGATCCCAAGAAGGGTGTCGGCCGAGTCAGCGTTTGGGATCTGGATCATTTCTTCGGCGATGTTCTGTGCGCTGCCACGTAGTGTGCTCTGACGCTCGGCAGTGGCATCTCTGGCGGCACGGAGTAGCACCTGCCGCGTGTTGTGGGCCTTCCCCGCGACGAGTGCGCGCGCGATGGTCTGCCGATGTTGGGAGTCGTCGGCAGTTCGGTGTTGGGCGCGACGGAGGAGGACGTTGCCCCGAGTCGGTCCGGTGAGGCGGGCACGGAACCTACCGTTCGTCGTCAACCAGGAAACGGACCGGCCCTCATCGGCGCAGCGGAGTAGGAGATCGTCGGTGGCCGTGACCCCGCCGAACAGGACGAGGTGATCGATCCGGGCCAGCGGCAGGAGGCGGCGACCGGCCTGTTCGGGATGATAGATGCGGACGGTATCCCCGTCCAGGTGGAGACTTGTGCCGGGTGTCTGGGCATAGAGGGTGTTGAGTAACTCGTTCACTGAAGAGCGGCTTCCATGGGATCGAACAGACGGCTCATACGGGGGTGTGCAGTACGTCTTGTTAGCTCGGGCAGACAGTCCTCGCGTAGTGAACACCGACGACATCGCCGGTCGTTGACCGCCAGGGGCAGTCGATCCGACGTAAGGGTGGCACGGAACTCCTCGGCGGTGGCCAAGGCGCGATCGACGAGGGCGTCGTTGACGACAACTTCGTGTCGACGGCGTTCGGATACAGAGTAGACGTAGCCGTGTTCGACACGCATGCCCATGTCGCGCAGGCAAATAGCCTGACCGGCCAATTGTACGTCGGCTGGTCCGCCGGGCTTGTACCTGCCGACCTTGTACTCGACTGGCACTGCCAGATCTTTGGTGATCTCAACGATGTCACAGATGCCATGCAGTCCGTGCGCGTCGCTCCATACGGGTAGTGAACGGATCACCCGGATCCCGGTGCGGCGGCGGGACCCGGGAAGATCCACCGCACGATGGGCCAGATCGCCGCGTGCGGTGTCGCCGCTCTCGGTCCACACCTGTTCTACATGGATGAGGGCGGCCTGCCTGGGGCAGTAGGCGTGGTGTTCCAGTGCGGAGAGCGGGACGCTGATGCGCCCCGCTTCCGACAGGTCGTCTGGGTTCAGGGCCACAGGTTGAGCACCGAGGTGAGGGTGACGCCTTCTGGCATGTGTTCGTTGTCGAGGGTCAGTTGGTAGTCGGTGTGGGCTCGGGCCGGCTTGTCAACGTCGGTGCGGGTGATCTGGATACGGTTGGTCAGGGCAGCGGCGGGAGCGACGCCGAGTGCGTTGCGATGGCTGAACACGAACAGGCCGCAGAGCTTCATCTCGCCACGGGTCGCCGACCGGTCGTGATCGAACATCATCTGGAACGCCTGCCACAGAACCTCGAGGTCTTCGGTGGTGACGCCGGTCCTGACACCGCGGGCTGCCGAGTAGAACGCCTTTCCAACGTACAGTCCGTACGGGACGGTCCATTTGGAACCCATCTCGGTCCGCTCACCCTTGTCGATGTCTTCCTGCTTGGTCTGGGTGACGCGGGTGATCGCGTGATCCATGGGCGTGATTGGGTCGACACTGCGGGAGAAGGTCAGTTGCAACGGGCCGCGGATCTGCCCGGCGCCCCGGCCCTTGCTGCCCTCTTCCGCCTTTCCGGTGGACAGAACCGCACCGAACATACGGATGTCGAAGTAGTGGTCACACAACCACTGCTGCGCTTCCTCCACGTCAATCTTGCCACCGTGCCGGGCTCCGGACTGGTCGATGCCCTCGGCGATCCGGGTGTTCAGTGCATGGCCGGCCTCAACGAAGATGCCGTACCTGGAGTTGTCGGCCCGGAGCAGGGCGACGGTGTCACGGACCTTGCGCTTGACCGCGACATCGGTGATCAGGCCATGGCCGGTCTCGTCGTCGGTGCGGGGCTGGTTGCCCGCATCGGGGTCGCCGTTGGGGTTTCCATCGGTCACGTCCATAACGAAGACGATGTCGTGGCGGACGGCGGGGTCCACATGTGAGGCGGTCACTACTGTGCTCCTTCGGTTTCGGTGAGATCACCGGTGCTGTTGGTTCGCTCGGTCTTGTGGGCCCGTTCCTGGCTGTAGCCGAGGATGAACCGGGCCTGTTGCGCTACCGGCACGCCGTACGGCATGCCGGTGGACGCCATACGGGCGAACAGTTCGTTGATCCGTGGTTCGTAGAAGCGGGCCAACCCTGGGGCGTCACGGCGCAACCGCCGGAACCAGGCCTGGGCGTTCTTGCGCCCGATGACCAGAACGAGTCTTGGGTTGGAGACCGCGCGAGCGAAGTACCGGTCGGCGAAGGTGGTGTTGAGACGGTCGTCGCCGCGAGCACGGCCAGCGGCGAACTGGAGTCCCTCCAGCAGGGCGAACAGTCGACCCGCGAGGTAGGCAGGGTCGTCGTCTTGGTCGTTGAGTGTTGGCATGTATCTGTCCATCTCGGAATTGGTGATTCCGGGCCTGCGGCGCAGGGCGAGCCGCAGGAGGGCGCTACGGGGCGGATCAACACGTCCGTCGGTGCGGATGCGATGGACCACGTGGCTCAGTAGTTTTGGTGGAAGCGGCTTTCTGGTCAGCGCGGCATCGACCAGGGCGTGGAAGGTCCCGTCCGGGCGGTCGCCACCCTTCTCTCCGAACTTGGCGTAGGAACCATGACTGTCACCGCGGCCTGGCTTCCATCGGCCGGTGGCCAGGGCGAGCCGGCTGACTCCGAAGTGGCTGACCTGCCCGGTCCAGCCGTCCACCATGGCGTGATCGACGAACCATCGCGTGAGGTTCGCCTGGGTCTCGGCCAGAGGCATGTCGACCCAGGACCGCACCACCGCCCTGGCGACGTTCCCACCCACCACGACAGAGCAGAAGCGTGCGGGATCCGCCCGATCCACCAGAGAACCGGTGTGGACCGACCGCAGAAGTGTCTGGACCCGCTGTGGGTTGGCATCGGTGAACAGACTCAGCCAGTCCGACCCGCCGCCGGTGGTCCACCAGGCGAGCCGCCCGTCCTGGCCCGGGTAGGTGAGGGATCCGGTGTCGGAGGACAGCACCGCCTCCAGCGCGGCCATCACCCGAAGCCCACAGTCGGTGCAGATCGGGGTGTGGACGAGTTGTTCGGCGAGGTCGAAACCGTGGGTGGCCTTGTTCACGCTCACCAGAGACACACTCTGGGTCGCGCCCGGGAACAATCTGGCTGGGGCCTGTTGTGGGATGGTTTTGAGTAGTTCCCCCACCTGCCCGCATACCAGGCACAGTCCCTCTTGCCCGCTGCCCTTCCGCTCTGACGCGACCGTTTCCCAGAACCGCCGGGCCGACGGTGAGGCGTGCAGGAACTCTCCACCGTTTCGAAACACCACGAGTTGCCCAGGAGCCCAGTCACCGTCGACCGTGACCCGTCTGTCGTAGCCGCCCGCGTAGAAGGCCTGCAACACGCGCCCGGGGCCGTCCGGTTCGGCGGCCACCCACTCGTCAAGGAGTTTCCGGAACGCCTCATGTTGGGCCGTCACCCGCGCCGGTTTCTTTCCGTCAGCGACCCACCCGAACACGTACTCGACGGTGTCAACGGCCAGCGCGGGCGCGATCCCGACCGTTCTCGTTACCGAGGGAACCAGCATGGGTGTGCCGTTGCGCCGGACACGGTCGCCCGGCTCAGCGAGATCCACCAGCCTCATGGGCCCGCCCATGTCGGCGAGATCACACACCCATCGCACCGGTTTCGTCGCGTGGTATGGCGGCGGGATCAGACTCGGATTCGCGTTGGCGAACTCGAGGAGGCGGCGCAGCAGCATCAGACCTCACCCGAGTCGACCGAGATGGGGGCCTGGATCCCTCGCTCTGGGACGTGCAGCACGCCGTTGTCGAGCCGCGCGGTGAACCACTCCATGACCTTCGGGTTGGTCTCGTGGTGGACCGTGTGCAGCATGATGCCCAGGTCCTCGGTGTGCCGGATCGGCGTGGTCTCGTCCGGGTCACCGAAGTCAGCGCTGAACTCGCGGGTACCCAGGTACGGCTGGTGGAAACAGGCTCCACGGGTCACCCGCCGCCGGAACTGATCCCGGTACGCCGCCACTGTGGCCGTGGCATGTGGGCGTAGCCGGATCTGTGCATGGATCCTGTACTCGACATCGCGCAGGCACACCGCGGCCCGTTGGTCCCGGCTTGCGACCGTGTCCACCCGACGCCCGGATCGGACCGCCTCCACCAACGGAGCCACGTCATGGGTTTCGTTACGTCGCACCGTGAACTGCCGGATCTCCTTCAGTACCTCAATCACCACGATCTGGTAGGAGAACTCCGGCTTCCAGAAGATCGCCTCGCAAACGCCACGCGCCGCCGCCGGCGTCATCACCGGGTAGGTTACGCGTTCGGCCTTGAGTTCCGGCCGCGTGAACAACGCGGCCTCACCCCGGACCTGCACCACCACCGGTGGCAACCTGTCGGTACCTTTGTACGAGACGTGTCCCGCCATCGGCAAACCCCCTCTCACATCAGAGGACAGTCAGGATCAGTAAGGAAGGATCACCAAGGACGGTCGACGCTTCCGGGTGGAAGCGTCGACCGCTGCGGCTCTCACGACCCCTTTACCACAGCTAGTTACGATCCTCGGCGGTTGAGCCAGCGGAAGGCTCGCCGCTACCCGCCCCCTCTTCCCAGGGCGGTTGAGCGATGTTGCTCAGAGGATAGCGATGCTTCTAGCTTAGGTAAAGGGGAATCAGGCAATGTACTGTTCGCTTGCGGGATCGATGATCACACCGGTGTCGGGGTGATACTCGCCGACCCATTCGAAGAGGCCTCGGTCGCCGTCGCCGAGCACGGGCCTCAGCAGTGCCTCCGTACTTCTTGATCGCCGGGTACCGCGGTGCAGTGTGGCCGTGTAGGGCTGGAGTGCCCGTAGCAGCCGAAGGTCCGGAACGGGCTCTGTCCGGAGTCGGGTGACGAGCCTCGTGACCTCCTGCATCGCGCCTTCATCAACCGCGCCCTGGGGAGTGATGACGCTGATCCCCTCGTCTCTGACCATGCGGAACGCGAACTCGGGCTGTCGGGGCCCGATCCCGTCCTGACGCGGTCCATCCGTGACGGCGGAGAAGTCGAAATCCTGCCTGGCCTTCTGGATCCGCCGCCCCTCCGATGTGTCGCCGTTCAGATTGAGGCTGTCGTACACGGACCGGTAGTAGGAGGTGAGCGCGTCCAGGTCGTCCGGGTCGGCCCTGTCAGGACCGAAGTGGGAGCCTGCCGTCCCGGTCAGCGTCTTGTACTCAGGGGGTTGTCCACCGTCTACCGGGTCGAACACCACTACCAACCCGCCATCGACCAGGTTGCCTTCACGGTTGGCTCGCCCGGCTGCCTGGAGCAGAGAGTCAGCCGGCGCCCAGGCGCGGAACACCACGGGAAAGTCCACGTCGACACCAGCCTCGATCAACTGGGTTGACACGAGTAGCACGTCACTCTTTGGCTCGCTCAGCCGCTCACGGACATTTGTGAGTACTCGCCGACGGTGTGCGGGGCACATCCGGGTCGACAGGTGGAACGCCTCATGGCCGTGTGAACGCCACCGTTCGAACACCGTCGCGGCATCCTTGGTCGTGTTGACCACGACCAGGGCGCGTCGGCTCTCGGCTGCCTCGTCGGCGACATCGGCCAATGTCGGTTTCGGGTCGACCCGCCACCGGTAGGACACCCTTCTGAGCCGCTGTGACAGGTGCTTCGGGTCATCGATGATCTCGGTAGCAGGTAGCTTGGCGAACGGGCCAAGATGCCAGAAGTCCGGCTGGGTCGCAGACGACAACAGCACCGTCGTCCCGAAGTGCTCGACCAGCAGGCGTAGTCCGTCGAGGATCGGCACCAGCATCTTGTGAGGCAGCGCCTGCACCTCGTCCAACACGATGACCGAGCCCGCCAGCCGGTGCACCCGACGCATCCGTGCCGGTCGTCGCCCGAACAGCGACTCGAAGAGTCGGACCGTGGTGGTGACCACAAACGGCGCGTCCCAGTTCTCGGCAGCGAGCCGTTCCCAACGCCGGTCCCGACCTCTCCCGTCGAGATCCACCGCGCTGTGGTGTTCCAGCACCACCGGGTCGCCGATCCTGTCCAGGAGGTCCCGATACACCGTCGCGTTCTGCTCGGTGATGGTCAGGAACGGCACCGCCACTATCACCCGGCGCTTCCCGAAAGCCGCCGCGTGATGTAGCGCGAAGCCTGCCGAGGCAAGGGTCTTGCCCGAACCAGTCGGTCCGGCCAACCTGAACACGCCCGGCGGCATGGCTGCGGCGGTCACGCACGCCGCGTACACCTCGTTTCGAATGCCATCTACCGGTGCGGGCTTGCGGTCAGCCAGTAGGGCTTCCCGTCCCGTCTCGAACCGGTCCCGCAGCGTGCCGAAATCCGCATCGGGAAGCACCCGCGGTGCGTCCTCACCGGCGAAGTGTGCGGTTGTATCCAGAAAGTCGGCGTCGACCAGCGCGCTGAACAGCAGTCGCACTGCCATCTCACACGCCAACGGGTCCGCGACCCAGGCCTCAGGGATAGGTGGCGGGGGAGTAGCCAGCTCGGGGACCAGAGTCAGCAGCGCGGCCAGGTCCTGATCTTGTCTGGTCCGCACGGCACCCTCGGGCAGTGGCAGTAGTTTGGCCAGCTCACCAGGATTGCTCAGGCCACCGTGGTGGCCGGCCACTGCCAGGGCGAACGGGTACAGTCGCGCCTCACATAACAGGCGCACGCCCAGTGACTTGTGGTCAATCCCTACCTTGCCGTTACTCGCCTCGGCCCGAAGCAACCCATGCTGCCAGGCGCACGACACCTTTCCGGCATCGTGGCTCAAGCCCAGCAGTCGGCCCAGCGCGCCGGCACCGAACACGCCGGCGAACCGTTCCGCCAGCGCAGCGGTTCCATGGAGATGATCAACAAGTGCATGGCGCTTCCCTGACAGATTCGCACTGTGCGCGAACACCAACAGCCCCCCAGCCTTGTGTCGAGACGGCGCCGAGCACTGTAGCCACCCGTGCCGACAGTTCCCGCAGTGCCCTGAACCGCAAATCGGCGAGACTTGCATCAGAGCAATTTCCGTCAATGATTCGCGCGAAGCCGATCGGCGAGCGAAGTGTTGGATGTCGCTGGTGAAACGGGTCTGCGGTCGCGGCGCATCATGTCCGTACATCTCACGTGCATCCGCGATGTGGTCAACTGCCTCGAGCGGGCGTCCTCGGCTTGGAACGAGACGCGGCTCGTGTCCGGACACCAGGGGTGTCCAGGGGGGTGGTGTCCTGTGTGTGGCCCAGCCAGCGTGCCGGTGTTCCTAGCCTCGTGGGATGAGATCTACAGGATGGACCGGATGCCTGTCACCTGACTGTTCGGTGTGCGGCGCCAAACGCCTCTCGTTACGGCCGCCGACCCGGGACGGGCACCGGT
>DATCXL010000651.1:0-2020 GCA_036565825.1 Mycobacteriales bacterium | reverse complement strand
CAGCGCCGCCGGCGTCAGCGCTCGCATCGGTTCCTCCGAGGTCTGGTACTGACACAGATCAGTCCGCTCAGAATAGTCTGCGTGGACCATTGCCGCGAGCGTAGGCCACCCTCTAACGTCGCCGGTGTCGGCAGCGCGGACGGTCAGCCCGACGAGGTGCGTGCCCTGGTGGGCACTGTGGTGTGCGGTAACGACCCGGGGGTGCGATGTGACTCGGAAACCACGGCTGACGCTGTCAGGTCTCGTGCTTGACGCACCCGACGCCCGCGCGTTGGCCGACTTCTACCGCCGCCTCCTGGACTGGACGGTGGGCAGTGACGAACCCGACTGGGTGACACTCAGGCCGCCCAACGGCGGGACAGGGCTGTCCTTCCAGACCGAGGAGGTCTACGTCAGCCCGACATGGCCGTCCCGCCCCAACGAGCAGCAGATGATGGCGCACCTTGACATCGAGGTCGACGATCTGGACACCGCGGGCGCTCATGCGGTTGCCTTGGGCGCGGTGCTCGCGGAGTTCCAGCCCCAGCGGCTGGTGCGGGTCTACCTCGACCCGGCAGGACACCCGTTCTGCCTGTGGGTACGTGAGTGAGTGCTGACCGGCGCCGTCGCGCCGTGGTCCGGTGCGGTGCTGGTGGTGCCTGGGACGGCGGCCGCTCCCGCGCGATCTCGGGCCCCGACCGGTGGGTCGGGGCAGATGTTAGACAGCGTGCGCGGTCGGGCCCCCGTGGTGGGGGCCAGCATCCCCTGGGCTGACCGCTTGGACCACTCAGACCGGCCGGAGTGACCGAGGTGACCGGAGTGACCAGGGGTGGCGCCGGCCGGCGGCCGGTTGCCATGATCGAAGGGTGCCCGAAGGCGACACGGTATGGCTGGCCTGCGCGCGCCTGCACCAAGCGCTGTCCGGACGCGCACTGACCCGGTTCGAACTGCGAGTTCCCCGGCATGCCACCGCCGACCTGACCGGGCGGGCGGTCGCCGAGGTGGTCCCACGCGGCAAGCACATCCTGGTGAGGGTCGAGGGCGGCGCCACCCTGCACTGCCACCTGCGGATGGACGGCAGTTGGCGGCTGACCCGGCCGGGAACCCCATGGCGGGGCGGACCGGGACACCAGGTGCGCGCCGTGCTGGCCAACACCGAAATGGTCGCCGTCGGCTACCGGCTGCACGACGTCCGGTTGGTCCGCACCACCGAGGAGCACCTACTGGTCGGGCATCTCGGTCCTGACGTGCTCGGCCCGGACTGGGCTCCGGACGAGGCGGTCCGCCGACTGTCCAGCGATCCCTGCCGGCCGGTCGGCGAGGCACTACTGGATCAGCGGGTGCTCGCTGGCGTGGGCAACCTGTACAAGGCCGAGTCGCTGTTCCTGCGCGGCGTGTCACCGTGGATGCCTGCCGGGCAGGTCGGCGACCTGCCGGCCCTGGTGGAGACGGTGCACCGGCTGATGCGGGCGAACCGTGACCACGACTGGCAGGCCACCACCGGGGTACTGCGCAGGGGCTCGACGACCTGGGTGTTCGAGCGGGCCGGGCGGCCCTGCCGCCGCTGCGGTGGAGGCATCCGGGTGGTCGGCCAGGGCCGGGCCCCGCAGACCCGACCCAGCTACTGGTGCCCGACCTGCCAACCAGGCCCGGGACCGGAGCGCTCCGGCTGATCCCGGGTGGACCCACCTACCGGCAGGATGTCGGTTCAAGATTCGCGGCGGCCCGCTACGCCGGCGCGGGCCCGTCCGTACCGGCGACCTCACGCAGGCCACGGGCCAGACCCAACAGGGTGTCCGCGGCATCCTCCAGTCGGTACAGGGCGTCGGTACCCGGGCTGGTGCCCGTGCCACCGCGGGCCGCGGTCACCGCGTCCGCCGCCGCGTTGACCACCCGGTCGTACCCGGACACGCCCTCCTCCAGGCGCTGCCGCAGGGCTGCCAACGCGGCGTCAAGTCCGGCCACGGCCTCTGAGGGAACGTTCCGTCGGGCCGCCTCGACCGCGACCACCCGGCCGGCGTGTTCGCGCAGGGTGCACGCC
>DATCXL010000648.1:0-8753 GCA_036565825.1 Mycobacteriales bacterium | reverse complement strand
GGCAGGGTCGGTGGATCCAACCGGCCGTGCCCGTCGGTGACCAGGTTGTCCAACACATCAGACACGTCCAGGTCGGCGGTGACGAACAGGTTCGTGTAGTCGCCCCTGATGCCGTTCACCGCCGTTCGCGGGAAGGGGTAGGTGAGCAGCAGTTCCAGCGCGCCGGGCAGGTTCGATCCGGCCGCGGCCAACTGCGACAGCGTCGGCGCCAGGGCCTGCAGGTCGGCCACCAGGTCGTCCCGGCTGGCGTTGATCACCCGGGTACCGACCTGGCCCAGGTGTTGCAGCCCGGTGAGCATCGAGGTGAGTTGCTCACGCTGGTCGGCCAGGACCTTCAGTGCCCCGGGCAGCGTGTCGAGCGCGCCGGCGATCGTGGAACGCTGCGCGGCCAGTGTGGCGGCCAGCCGGTTGATGTTGTCCAACGCCCGGGTTATCTGACCCTTCTGCGCGTCCAGTCCGCCGACCAGGGTGTCCAGTTGGGTCAGCAAATCGCGCAGCCCACCCTCGTGCCCGGCCAGCGCGTCACCCAGTTCACGGTTGATCGTCTCGATCTGGGCGAGCCCCCCGCCGTTCAGCAGCAGGGACAGCGCGGAAAGTACCTCCTCAACCTGCGGGTTGCGCCCCGAGCGGGACAGCGGGATGACCGCGCCGTCACGCAGCCGGCCCTGTGCCACCTGGCCGGTCGGCGCGGACAGCGCCACGTACTTCTCCCCCAACAGGCTGGTCTGGCGCAGTTCGGCCCGCGCGTTCGCCGGCAGGGCGACGTCGCCGTTGACCAACAGTCGCACCGTGGCATGCCAGTGCGTCGGGTCACCGGCCAGGTCGATCGACCGCACCCTGCCGACGGCCACGTCGTTGACCCGCACCGCGGACTGCGGCACCAGGTCGAGTACGTCGGCGAACTGCACGACGACGCGGTACGGGTGGTCACCCAGGTCCGCTCCTCCGGGCAGCGGCACGTCGTAGAACCCGCGGAATCCGCAACCGGTCAGCGCCGTCACGCCGGCCACCACGACCGCCACCAGTCGGGCCGCCCGCCTCATCGGCCACCTCCGAGTAGACCGTCCAGAGCGTCGGACAGGTCCTGCGGCACGTCCTCGACCGGGGCTCCGAGGCCGGGAATGGTGGGCAACCCGCCCACCGCGGCCGGTGTGGTCACCCCCGGAATGGTGGGCAGGTCCGGCGCTGCGGGCTGGCCGACGCCGACCGGCGTCGGTGGCCCAGCCGGCTCACCTGTGGTCCCGGGCAGGGCGGGCAGTCCCAGACCGCGCAGCATCGAGTCCAGCGACCGGGCGAAGGTGCCGCTGATCGCGGCGGCCTGCCGACACTCGCCCACCACCGGGTTGACCGCCGGTGACCCGGGCAGCGACATCAGCAGCGCGCACAGGTAGGCCGGGTCACCAAGCTGGTTGAAGTTGTTGCGGGTGTCCAGGGTGCCCGAACGTGGATCGTAGGCATTGCTGAGGTTCGACAACGTGGTCGGGGCGACGTCGAGGAACTCGGCCAGTGCGTCGCGCTGCCTGACCAGGGTGCCGGTCACCTGGGCCAGGCCGGACACGTTCGACCTGATCAGCGCCTGGTTGTCGTGTACGAACGTGCTGACCTGGCCGAGCGCGGCGGCGAGGTTCTTCAGCGCGGCGGCCAGCGCGGTCCGCTCGCCGGCGAGTTGGTCGGACACGCTGGCCAGGTTCTCGTTGAACTGCCGCACCTGCGCGTCGCCGCGGGCCAGCGTGGAGACGAACTTCTGTAGGTCGCGTACCGTGCCGAACGCCTCGTCGCGGTTGGCCGACAGGGTGGACACCGCGCGGTCAAGGTCACCGATGCTCTGGTTGATCCGCGCGCCGTTACCGTCAAGGTTGTCCGCGCCGACGTCGAGTAGCCGGGACAGCGCTCCGTCGCGGTTCGCCCCCTGCGGCCCCAACGCCACCGCCAGGTTGTTCAGACTCTGGTAGATCGCGTCGAGTTCCACCGGACTGGCGGTGCGCTCCACCGGGATGTCCGCGCCGTCGGCCAGCACCGGCCCGCCCCGGTACACCGGGGTGAGTTGCACATACCGGTCGCTGACCAGGGACGGTGCCACCAGCACCGCCCTGGCGCCGGCCGGGACCATCCGGTCCGCGTCGTAGGTCAGGTCCACCCGGACCGTGCCGCCCTGCGGGGTGACCCCGGTGACGGTGCCGACCCTGACCCCCAACACCCGCACGTCCGAGCCGGGGTAGACACCGACCGCGCTGGTGAAGTGTGCGGTCACATGGGTGACCTGCCCGCGCCGGGAGACCAGCCAGGTACCGGCCGCGGCCACGGCCAGCACAGCGAGCACCGAGACCACCCGGGTCGCGGTGCGGGACAGGGTCATGTTCGCCATCACCGCCCTCCTGTTGCCTCAAGCCGCGGAGAGGCCGGCAGCGGAGTGAGCAGGTTCTGCACGTACGTGTCGAACCACCGGCCGTTGCCCAGGGTGTTGGCGAACACCCGCACGAACGGGGCGAGCAGTTCGATGCTCCGGTCCAGGTTCTGCTGGTTGTCCCTGAGCACGTCCACCACCGCCTGGAGTTGACGCAGGGTCGGGTCAAGCTGGTGCTGGTTGTCGCGCACCAGGGCCTGCACCTGTAGTGCGAGCAGCGAGGTGTCACGGAGCAGGTCGCTGATCGCCTGCCGGCGCTGTTGCACCTCGCGCAGCAACAGGTTGCCGTCGGCGAGCAGTACACCGACATCGTCGGCCCGGTCGGCGAGCACGGCGCTCACCGATTCGGTGCGGGCCAGCAGGGTACGCAGTTGGGAGTCCCGGTCGGCGATGGTCGCCGACAGCCGAGACAACCCGGTCACCGAGTCACGTACGGCATCCGGGGTACCGCGCAGGGTCGAGGAGATGGTGTCGAAGGCACGGGCGAGTTGGTCGGTGTCGATGGCGTCGACGGTGCGCGACAGGGTGCCCAGAGCCTGCTCCACGTCGTAGGGGGCGGTGGTTCGTGACACCGGGATCTCGCTGCCCGGACGCAGTTCGTGGTCACCACGCGGATCAAGCGACAGGAACTTGCGACCAAGCAGGGTCTTGATCCTGATGTCGGCACGGGACCGGTCACCGATCCAGGAGTTCTTCACCCGAAACTCCACCCGGACGTGGTCGCGTTCCAGGCCGACAGCGGTGACCCTGCCAACCCTCACCCCGGCGATGCGCACCTCGTCACCGGGCCGCAGTCCGGCGGCCTCACCGAACGCTGCCGCGTAACCGGTACCCGAACCGACCACCGGCAGGTCCTGGGCGTTGAACGCCACCCACAGCAGTACCGCGATGACGACCAGCCCGCCGACGCCGATCACCATCGGGTTGCGTTCCCGAAAGGACCTGGCCATCAGCCGCACCTCGCCTGGTCGACGGCCACCCGCAGGTTGGCCGGCAGGTCCTCGGTGAGTGGCAGCCCGGGCAGGGCCACCCGCCCGTCCAGTGAGCAGAGGTAGAAGTTGAACCAGGAGCCGTAGGAGGCGGTGCGGGTGACCGCGTTCAACTTGTCCGGCAACCGGCGCAGCACGCCGTCGAGAACATCCCTGCTGTCGGCGAGGTGCCCGGCGGTGGCACCGAGCTGGGCGATGTCCACCCGTAGCGACGGACGGGACCGGTCCAGCAGGTCCGCGGTGGCCGACGCCAACCGGTCGATCTCGCCGAGCGAGTCGCCGATCGCGGTGCGGTCCGCGGCCAGCCCGGAAACCAGTCGCCGCAGTTGGCCGATCAGGCCGGCCAGTTCGGCGTCCCGCTGGCTGACGGTGCCCAGCACCGAGTTCAGGTTGTCGACCACCTCACCGATGACCGCGTCCCGGTCGGCCAGGGTGTTGGTCAGCGAACCCAGGTGGGTCAGCAAGTCGTCGACCGTGCCACCCTCACCCTGCAACACCTGCACGATCTCGAACGCCAACCGGTTGACCTGGCCGGGGTCCAGCGCGCGGAACAGCGGGGTGAAACCGCCGAACAACGCGGTCAGGTCCAGTGCGGGTTCGGTCTGGTCAACGGGTATCAGGCCGTTGGGGGCGAGCATGCGGTTCAGCTCACCCGGCCCGGCAGCCAGGAACAGGTAACGCTGCCCGACCAGGTTGCGGTACCGGATCCGGGCCAGCGTGCCGGTGGGCAACCCGCGGTCGGCGCGCACGGTGAAGGTGACCTCGGCCAGGGTGTGTCGAACCACCCGGATGTCGGTGACCGTCCCCACCCGCACTCCGGCGATCCGCACGTCGTCACCGTCGACCAGACCGGTGACGTCGGTGAACCGGGCCCGGTAGGTGGTGGCGCCGGACCCCTCGGCGTTGGAGATGGTGGCGGCCAGCAGGTAGGTGGCCAGCACGGTGACCGTGGCGAACGCGACCAGCTTCACCAGCGGCGCGGTCATCGATCTTCCCGATCTCACCACAGTCGCACCTCCGTACCGCGGGCCATCGGCGCGAACAACAGTTCCGCGGTGTCGGACACCTCGTCCGGTGCGACCCCCAGGCTCGGCGCGACCAGCGCGTCGACCCACCGACGTTCGGCCGGCGAGCCCTGCACGCCCAGGTCGGCCAGCCCCAGCAGTGCCGCGGAGTTGGCCCGGCCGAGGGTGCCCCGGCCGATCGCCGCCGAACCGTCCGGAATGTGGCCGCCCGGATCGAAGTTGCCGGCCGGCCGACCGGGCAGGCCGCGACAGTTCGGGCCGGAGTTCGCGAGATAACGGGGTTGCTCGCCGGGCACGTACCTGCCGCGGTCCCGGACCACCTCCAGGGTCAGGTGCAGGCCGGGCTGGCCGCCGCCGAACACCTGCTCGAGGGTCGGCTCCTGCTCGGTCAGTCCGGCAAGCAGGCACGGGTACTCCGGCGCGTACCGGGCGAGCAGGTCCAGCACCGGTCGACTGTTCGCGGACACCTCGATGATCCGCTGGTCGTTCTCGGCGAGCACGCCCCGTGCGGTGTCAGCCAGGCCGGTGGTGGACTCCAGCAGGGCCCGCAACTGCGTCTGACGTGCCACCACCGTGTCGGCGGTGGTGCGCAGGTTGTCCAGCACGGCGAGCAGGTCCGGGGCGGCGGCCGCGTACACCTGCGCGGTGTCGGCCAGACCGCGCACGTCGGCGACCAGCGTGGGCAACGACGGCGTGAGTTGGCGCAGGTACGAGTCGAGTGTGACCAGGGTCTGGCCGAGCTGGGCGCCCCGGCCGGACAGCGCGGTGGACAACGCGCTGAGCGTGGCGTTGAGTTTGTCCGGGTGGATCGCGCGCAGCAGCGGCAGCACGTCGGAGAACACCCGTTCCAGCTCGATCGCCGCACTGGACCGGTCCTGGTCGATGACGTCGTGTGCGCGCAGGTGCCCGGCGGAGGTCCCGGACGGGATGACCAGGGCGACGTACCGCTCGCCGAACAGGGTCTTGGGCAGTAGCCTGGCCCGCACGTCGCGCGGTATCAACGCCACCCTGTCCGGGTTCAGCGCGAGGTCGACCCGGGCACCCGAGCCGGACGAGGAGATTCGCCGCACCCGGCCCACCAGGACTCCGCGTACCTTGACGTCAGAGTCGGCGCGCAGTTGGTTGCCCACGTGGTCGGTGAGCAGGGTGACCGGCACGATCGGAGTGAAGGTTCCGCGGTACACCGCCACGGACAGCCCGAGCAGGGTCGCCAACACGAGCAGGAACGCCACCCCGAGGGTGCGCCGCGCGATCATGGTGGTCATCGACTACCCGGCCAGCCGCACCGTGGTGGTGGCACCCCAGATGGCCAGGCTGAGGAAGAAGTCGATGACGTTGATCGCCACGATCGAGGTGCGCACCGCCCGCCCCACCGCGACTCCCACGCCGGCCGGACCGCCGGTGGCCCGATAGCCGTGGTAGCAGTGCGTCAGGATGATCACCACGGCGAACACGAGTACCTTGCCGAACGACCACAGCACGTCGGTGGGCGGTAGGAACAGCCGGAAATAGTGGTCGTAGGTGCCCGCCGACTGTCCGTAGTAGACCGTCGCGACGATCCGGGTCGACAGGTACGAGGCGAGCAGCCCGACCACGTACAGCGGCACCACCGCGACGAATCCGGCGATCACCCGGGTGGTGACCAGGAACGGCATCGAGGGCACGCCCATCACCTCCAGCGCGTCGATCTCCTCGTTGATCCGCATCGCGCCCAGCTGCGCGGTGAACCCGCACCCGACCGTGGCCGACAGTGCCAACCCGGCGACCAGCGGCGCGATCTCCCGGGTGTTGAAGTAGGCCGAGACGAACCCGGTGAACGCCGAGGTGCCGAGCTGGTCCAGGGCCGCGTAGCCCTGCAGCCCCACCTCGGTGCCGGTGAAGAAGGACAGGAAGGTGATGACCCCGACGGTTCCGCCGATCACGGCCAGCGCACCCGACCCGAAACTCACCTCGGCGAGCAGCCGAAGCAGTTCGGGTCGATAGCGGCGCAGGGTGCGCGGTGTCCAGGCCAGCGAGCGCAGGTAGAACGCGAGTTGCTCGCCAAGGTTGTCCAACACGGTCAGCGGCCGGCGGGCCACCGCGCCCACCGCGCCCACCATGCCGCTCGCGTCGACCACCTCAGGCCCCCTTCGCCGGGACGATCTGGAAGTAGATGGCGGTCATCACGAAGTTGGTGAAGAAGAGCAACATGAAGGTGATCACCACGGACTGGTTCACCGCGTCGCCGACGCCCTTGGGACCACCGCCCGCGGACAGACCCCGGTGCGCGGCGACCACTGCCGCGATCGCGCCGAACACGAGCGCCTTGACCTCGCCCGCGTACAGGTCGGGTAGTTGGGCGAGCGCACCGAACGAGGCCAGGTACGCCCCGGGTGTGCCGCCCTGTAGCACCACGTTGAAGAAGTAACCGCCGCACACGCCGACCACCGAGACGAGCCCGTTGAGCAGCACCGCGACCGTCATCGTGGCCAGTACCCGGGGCACCACCAGCCGCTGTACCGGCGAGATGCCCAGTACCTCCATCGCGTCGATCTCGTCACGAATCCGGCGGGAACCAAGGTCGGCGCAGATGGCTGACCCACCCGCGCCGGCGATCAGCAGCGCGGTCACGATCGGGGAGGCCTCCCGGATCACCGCCAGTACCGAGGCGGCGCCGGTGAACGACTGGGCGCCCAGTTGCCGGGTCAGTGACCCGAGTTGTAGCGCGATCACCGCGCCGAAGGGGATCGACACCAGTGCGGTCGGCAGGATCGTCACACTCGCGATCAGCCAGGCCTGGTCGACGAACTCGCGGAACTGGAACGGTCGCCGGAACACGCCACGGCACACGTCCAGACCCAGCGCGAACAGCCGGCCGCTCTCCCGCAGCGCGCTGGTGGGCCGCACGCTCACCTGTGCTCGCCCAACATCGCCCGCACCCGTTCCAGTCGGCGGGCGACCGCCCTGCGCTCGGGTAACCCGGGCGAGGGCCGCAGTTGGTCGGGAACCGCGTTCGTCGGGTCCGACCAGCCCGCGCGGCCGGCGGCCGACACCGCACCGGGGTCCAGGGTGGCCGTGCTGTCCGGGCCGGCCAGATCGTCCAGGCTGGCCAGGGTCGCCAACTCCGCCTCGACCGAAGCGGCGTCCTTCTCCTCGGCCATGCCGATCGGCCCCTCCCTGCGGCCGTTGAGGAACTGGCGCACCACCGGCTCGTCGGAGGTCAGTAGCCGCTCCCGCGGGCCGAACATGACCAGGTCACGGCGGAACAACAGGCCAAGGTTGTCCGGCACCGTGCGGGCGGTGTTGATGTCGTGGGTGACGATGAGGAACGTCGCGTCGGTGCGGGCGTTCAGGTCGACGATGAGTTGGTTGAGGTACGCGACCCGCACGGGGTCCAGGCCGGAGTCCGGCTCGTCGAACAGGATGATCTGCGGGTCCAGGACCAGTGCCCGGGCCAGGCCGGCCCGCTTGCGCATGCCACCGGAGATCTCGCCGGGCAGTTTCTTCTCCGACCCGAGCAGGCCGACGGTCTCCATCTTCTCGAAGACGATGTCCCGGATCTCCCGCTCGGTCCTGCGGGTGTGCTCACGCAGCGGGAAGGCGATGTTGTCGTAGAGGTTCATCGAGCCGAACAGCGCGCCGTCCTGGAACAGCACGCCGAACAACCTGCGGACCTGGTAGAGCCGACGTTCTCCGCACCGACAGATGTCGGTGTCCTGTACGAAGATCGACCCACGCTCGGGCCTGATCAGGCCGACCAGGGACTTGAGGAAGACCGACTTGCCGGTGCCGGAGGGGCCGAGTAGCACCGAGATCTCACCGGGCGGCAGGGTGAGCGTGACGTCGCGCCAGATGAGCTGGTGCCCGAACGACTTCGTCAGCCCCTCAACCCTGACCTCGACTCCCACGTCCGGATCCCTCCGCGAGCCCGACCGGTGGGCTGCACGACCGCCGCGTACACGGCGCTGATCAGCCCATTACCGGGCTCAACGAGCGAATCCGCCGCAAGTTACCCACGGTCCGGAGCGGGGTGTTTCCGGCCCGAACACGCCAGGGGCAGCCACCCGGTGGGTGGCTGCCCCTGGTAACGCTCCACGGCTACCCGCGGAGTGCGTGCTACTTGACGGTGACCGTGGCGCCGGCGCCCTGCAGGGCGGCCTTGGCCTTCTCCGCGGCCTCCTTGTTGACCTTCTCCAGTACCGTCTTCGGCGCACCGTCGACGAGGTCCTTGGCCTCCTTGAGGCCCAGGCTGGTGAGCGCGCGGACCTCCTTGATGACCTGGATCTTCTTGTCGCCGGCGGCCTCGAGGACGACGTCGAACTCGTCCTGCTCCTCGGCTGCGGCAGCCTCGCCGCC
>DATCXL010000642.1:0-6985 GCA_036565825.1 Mycobacteriales bacterium | reverse complement strand
AGCAGGGTGAGTTCCTGGAAGGCCGTGGCGATCCCCCGCCGCAACGCGTCGGCCGGGCCGGCCAGGGTGACGTCCTGCCCGAACAGCCGCAGCCGACCGCTGTCCGGACGGGTCACCCCGCACAACACCTTGATCATCGTGCTCTTGCCGGCGCCGTTCTCTCCGACCAGAGCGTGCACCTGGCCGGGACGCGCCGCGAACGACGCGTCCCGCAGGGCCTGGATCCCACCGAATGCGCGGCTGATCCGCGTTGCCTCGACGGCGGGAGGCGCGCTCTGCCCGGTCGCCGGCTCCACGAGAGTCCGCGCCACCGGATCAGGAGCCCAGGTTGACGTGCAGTGTGCCGGGGCAGGCGGTCCCGTCGGTGGCCGCCTTCAGACACAGTTGCAGCGCGGCGTTCGCACCGGAGTCGGTGAAGTCGTCGAAGAAGCTGTCCGGCTGGTCGGTGAACACCGTGGTGCCCTCCCTGAGTTGGTCGGAGGTCACTGTCGGGAACGCGATGGTGATGTCACTCCTGGCGTGCTCCTTCGTCAGCACCGCCCGGGCGAGTTCGAGCGACATCACCGACAGGTACGGCGGCTGCCCGATGGACATGCCGGTCACCTTGGGGGTGGAAAGGCCGGCCATGTACTTGCGGAACCCGTTCTCGGCCTCGCCGGCGACCACCGGCATCGGGCGGTGTGCCTTGGTGAACGCCCGGATCACCCCGTCCGTGCCGCCCTGCACCCAGACCCCGTCCACCCTGGGCAGGCTGGGGAGCTGCGCGGCGGTCTGCCGCTCGGCGGTGGCCGAGTCCCACTGGCCGCTGTAGTTGGCCACCACATGGATGCCCGGGTTCTGGTCGAAAACCTTCTTCGCGGCGCTGTTACGGTCCTCGTTGACCCCGGTGCCCGGCACGCCGGTCACCATCACCACGTTGCCGTTGCCGTGGAGTTGGTCCACCAGGAACCGGGCGAGTTCCTGACCGAACTTCAACTGGTCGGTGTTGACCTTCAGTGCGCAGGGCGCCGACACCACGTTGTCGAAGGACACCACCAGGATGTCCCGGTCACAGGCCTGCTTGATGACGCCGTTCAGGCCGGTCGGCGACGCGGCGTCCACCACGATCGCGTCGACCCGCTGGGCGATGAGGTTGGAGATCTGCTGGCTCTGCTTGGCCACGTCGTTGCCGGCGTTGAAGACCGAGCAGTCCACCTGGTCGCTGTAGGGAGGGGTCGCGCAGGCCGACTTGAAGACGTTCTCCATCTCCACCCGCCAACCGTTGCCGATGAACGAGTTCGACAGTGCGATCTGTAATTTTCCCTTCTCGTCGGCTGGCTTGTCCTTCGACGAGGAGGAGAAGCTACAGGCCGACATACCGAGCACTGCCGCTGCCGCAACGACCACGGCCAGACGCATGGTCCGGCCTCGGGATGCGAACATAGGGGTCACCACCTTGTGAGAGTCACGGGTCTTCCCGTGATCGGCTCCGCACCGTGGGCCGCGGTGCGACGCGACCCGCGATGTCGTGCGGGGTCCCACCACTTTGGGCGGGGGCGTGGCGGGGCCGATGGCACGGCTCCGCCACGCCGTTCATCCCGCCTCCAGTGACAACGGAAGCGGGAATGTCGACGGGTCGCGCAGGATCGCGGCGGTCGCGCCGCGTACGACCACCTGATCGTGGAGTTCACCGGTGACCACCTGGGGCAGCTCACCGGTCTGGATCGCCCGCCGGGACATCGAGTCTCGCAACGGGTCGAGCAGGATGTCTCCGGCCCGGGCCAGATTTCCGCCGAAGACCAGCAGTTCGGGATCAAGCAGGTTGTACAGGTTGGCGATCGCCACGCCGATATGCCGGCCGGCGTCGGCGAGCACCCGGCGGCAGCCGATGTCACCGCCATGCGCGGAGTCGATGACCTCCTCGATGCTGAGTTCTCCGTGGCTGTGTCGCAGTTGGGCGACGATGGCGGCGGCGTCGGCGACGGTGTTGAGGCACCCCCGGTTGCCGCACTCGCAGACCAGACCATCCTCGTCGATGGTGGTGTGTCCGATCTCGCCAGCGGTGCCGCTGGCCCCGGCGTAGATTCGCCCGTCCAGCACCAACCCGGCACCGATGCCCTTGGCCGTGTAGATGTAGGCCACGTTGCTGCGACCGCGGGCCGCGCCCCAGGTGACCTCGGCCAGCGCGCCGAGGTTCGCGTCGTTGCCGACGAGTACCGGCAGGTCCAGGATCTGGGCGGCCAGTTCGTGGGCGTGCACTCCGATCCAGGGTGGCAGGGTGCAGGCGCGCCCGACCATGCCGCTGTTCCGCCGGATCGGGCCGGGCAGCGCGATCCCGACGCCGACGACCCGGTCGCGGCCCAGCCCGGTCCGGGCGAGCACGCCGTCGACGAGCTCACCGATCACCCGCAGTGTGTCGATCGGGTCGGAACCGGGGTCCAGGGAACGACTGGTGGTGCCCAGGGGCTCGTGCGCCAGATCGCAGGCGGTGACCTCCACCAGCCGGTTGGAGATCTCCACACCCACCGCGGCGGCAGCCGAACCATGTAGCCGCACCAACGTCGGTGGCCGGCCGCTGCGTCCGGCGACCGGGGCCTGCGCCTCAAGTTCCACCGCGAGGTTCGAATCGAGTAGTTCGGCGACCACTGCGGTCACGGTGGAGCGGGACAGTGCGGTCGCCTCGACAAGCCTGGCCCGACTCAGCGCGCCGTGGGCGCGTAGGGCGGCGAGCACCCGGCCGCGGTTCGCGCGGCGTAGCTCGGTCAGCGAACCGGCCTTCCTCACCGTCACCTCCGCGGTGGTCGTGTTCTGGCCGGTGAGTGTCGAGGATCTGAACAACTTCTGTCAAGGCTCGGCAGAAGTTATCGCCTCTGAAGGGTTGCTTCTGCTGACCTTCGACCAAATGGCGGTCCGGCCCAGGCTTTCCAGGCGCGGTCACACGTGATCGTTCTGGATTCCGGCGCCCGATACGGCCCGGCGGGTTCATCATTGCCGGGTGGGTAGGAGCCTGACCCGGGCGGTCGCCGCCCGGTTGCCGCGCGGTGGTCGGCGCGCGGTACGTCGGATCACCGACCGGGTGCTGGCACCGGTCGGTTCGCTGCGCGGGGCGCACACCCGGGACCGGGTGGTGGCGCTCACCTACGACGACGGCCCAGACCCCGAGCACACCCCGGCGGTGCTGGCGGCGCTGGCGCGGGCCGGCGTGCGGGCCACCTTCTTCCCGTTGGTGTACCGGGCCGAACGCCACCCCGACCTGGTCCGCGCGGTACTCGACGCCGGCCACGAGATCGGCCTACACGGCATCGACCACTCCCGGCTGACCAGCCTGCCCGCCGATCGGGTGGCCGCCGTGTTGACCGAGGGACGGACCCGGTTGGAGGCGGTCACCGGCCGGCCGGTGCGCTACTTCCGGCCGCCCTACGGGTCGCAGACCCTGCGCACCCGGGTGGCCACCCGTCGAGCCGGGCTGGACCCGGTGGTGTGGGGCCCCAGTGCCCGGGACTGGGTGGACGGTCCGGCGGCCGAGGTCGCCGGCCGGGCGATGGACGGTCTGCATCCCGGCGCGGTCGTGCTGCTGCACGACGGGTTCGAGGTGCCCGCCGACGACCCAACCCCGGCACCGACGTTCGACCGTGGTGAGGTCACCTGCCGACTGATCGACCTACTCGACCACGCCGGCTACCGCGTCACCACCGTGGGCGGCCTGGAGCGCGTCGGCACCCCGTGGCGGACAGCCTGGTTCCGCCCCTGACACCGGACGCGCGGAAGATCCGGCACGAGGTTCAGGCCGGGTCGTCCTCGGCGTCGTCAAGGTTGGGGTCGCGGTGTCGGCCCACCGCCTGCGCGGCGGCGCCGGTGGCGATCAGGCTGGCGGCCACGGCAACCGTCGGCACCACCGGCAACCCCGGGCCGGTGAACGCCAGTTGCTTCCCGGTGGTCGGCGGTGACGCGGGTGGCGACACCGGCGGTGGACCACCGGCGGGTGGCTGAACGGGGGGCACCCCGGGATGTCCCGGAGGTGGCACCTCGGGCGGTTTCCCCGGCGGGTTTCCAGGGGGTCCCGCAGGGGGGCCGCCATGCGGGGGCGAACTCGGGCTCTCCGCGTGCGCGGCGGTCAGCGACACGGCCTGGACAACCGGCACGGCCCAGACCAGCGCACCACCCACGAGTGCTCCCCGCCTGAGCGCGGTGCGTCGGTCCAAACCGATCCGCTCGGGCTGCCCTGGAGTGGATATCCGACCCATCACGATCCCCCTGGTCGCCTGCTTGACGGTGCCAGTCCCCCCGGCACGCGACACTGGATGGTCAGTTCCAGGCCCTCGTCAAGGTGGAGCCCCCGCAACGCGATCGGAAGGCATCGTGGAACTCACCATCCAGTGACGGAACGTAGCACCATGAGCGACCTGTCAACACCCATTCGGCGAAACGACTACGCTCTGCCGGGTGACCGCCAAGCGGATCGGTCCGCCACCGCCGGGCATTCGCGCCGTCGAGTTGGGCGAGGACATCAGCCTGTACAACCCCCACACCCAGGGTGCGGCGCTGCTGAACTCCACCGCCAGCGACGTGTGGCGGCTGGTCGACGGTGAGCACACGTTGGAGGAGATCGTCGACCTTCTCGTCGCTGTGTACGACGCCGATCCAGAGGTGATCCGGCGCGACGTGCGGCAGACCATCGACGAGCTGCTCTCGGCCGGATTCCTGTGACCCCGTCTTCGCAGACTCCGTTTGCCGAGCTCCCTCCGGCTGGGACGGCCGCAGCGACCCAGACCGACGCGGTCGACCTCCATCTGCTGGGTCAACCGTTCCGGGTACACGGTGACACCGCCGTGGTCGGCGAGGTCCGCAGGCTCCTGGACGTTTTCGTGGTGTCCCCTGCCCAGCCCGCCGACCCGCCGGTGGTGACGGTCCGGCGCCTGGCCGACGGCTACGCCGTCACCGCGACCGGCCAACCGGACGCCGGTGGTCACGCCTACAACGCGGTCGACGCGACCACCCTGGTGTTGGCCATCCTCAACGCCGCCGCGCTGTCCGGCGCCGGGTGCCTCGCCGTGCACGCCGGGGTGGTCGCCCGAAACGGCCGGGCGGTGGCGTTTCCGGCTGAGTCCGGACAGGGCAAGAGCACGCTGACCGCGGCCTGTCTGCGGGCCGGACTGGACTACGTCTCCGACGAGGCGCTGTGCCTGGACTGGCGCGACGCCCGGGTGCTGCCCTACCCGCGTCCGCTGGAACTGTCCGGCTGGAGCCGGGCCGCGGTCGGACTCCCCGCCGGCCCGTGCGACCGGTTGGTCACCGCGGAAGGACTGGGCGCGAAACCGGCCCGGTCCCCCCTGGTACTCGACCACCTGGTGCTGCTCGCCCGGCACGCCGACGCCGACGCCGCCACGGTGACGCTGGAACCGGTGCCACGCCAGCAGGGGGCCGCCGCCCTGCTGGTCCGGTCGTTCAACCACTGGCGCGACCCCGAGCGCGCCTTCGACCTGGCGCATGAGGTGGCCGCCCGTACCCGGGTGTGGCGGCTGCGGTTGGGTGACCCCGGTCGGGCCGCGACCCTGCTGTCGACCCTCCTTCCCGGCGCGGTGAGCTGACCACCAACCTCCGCCGGCGCCCACCGGCACCGACCATCCAGACGGTTGATCCAGGCTGTCTGTTGATCGTCCCCGCGGACCAGGGTCTGAGGGGGCGTGGGGTGGAGCGAAGCTCCCCGCACAGAAGGCAACACAGCACCATGCCTCCTACGGCGGGATCCCGGAGCCGGGGCTCCGCCCCGGCGAGGGCCTGGAAGCAACCATCAGGGGGACGATCTCGCCGACGTTCAACCGGGTTGGCGGCAGACCGCGTCGAGGTAGGCGGCCCGACCGGCCGAACCGCCGTCGGGGTAGGCGGCCGACTCCGGGTCGGACGGGTCGAACAGGTTGCGCACCGTCGGTGTGTGCCGACGGGCGCCGTGCCCGAGCCACGCTCCGCCCCGACGGGTGAGTTCACGCAGACTGGACCGCCCGTCGGCGCGTACCGAGCGGGCCACCAACCGGGCCAGGGACCCTCCACCGCCGGCCCGTGACACCGGGGCGAGCCGGTCGGCCAGCCGGGTCGCCGCCCGCCAACCACGGGCGGAGGTCAGGTCACCGACCACGTCCTCGGGTACGTCGGCACCCAACACCGCCCGGGTACGCGCCAGCATGAGGGCCAGCGCGGGCCCGGCGTTCCACTGCTCCGCCCGGTTGACCACCGCGTCCCAGTCCAACCAACCGTCCTCACGGCCGCGCAGCAGCGCCTGCTCGATGTCCTTGCACCACACCAACCGGTGGCCGCCGGACAGGCTGGCGTGCAGGGCCAGGTGTGTCAGGGTGTCGAGTTCGTCGAGGGTGCGCACCGCGCGACCGGCCAGCGAGACGGTGCGCGCCCGGCGGATCAGCACGTCCACACTGGCCGGGAACGCCTGCCTCACGTCCAGCTCTGCGAACAGGCTCCAGTGCAGGTCCAGCACCGTTCCCGCCGGCGTGAACAGCCGCAACTCGCCGAGCATCCGCTGCCGGGCCAACCGCCAGTTCGCCTCGTAGACCCGGCAGCCGGCCTCCTCCAGACTGGACAGGGCCAACGCGAAGTCGCGCGGCGCCACCACCAGGTCCAGGTCGACCGAACCACGCAGGTCCGGCCGCCGGTACACGTGCTCGGCCAGGACCGGACCCTTGACCACCAGGTAGGTGGCACCGGCGGCGCCGAGCACCTCGTCGACCAGTTCGAGGTCGGACAGCGTCCGCAGGTACCGGCCCACGTTCCCGCGGTACTGCTCACGAACCGCGGTGGCGTCGTCGCGTTCGGCCAGTCCGTCGGCCCGTAACGCGGTCCACAGGCAACCCACCACGCCGTGTCGACGGGCCGCCTCGGCGACACCGGCCACGCCGTGTTGGGCGACGTGCCAGGCCAGTTCGGGTACCGACTGGTCCAGCGGATGTTCGCGCACACACGCCACCAGCGCACCGGCCGTGGCCCGGCGGCGTGGCTC
>DATCXL010000581.1:0-2041 GCA_036565825.1 Mycobacteriales bacterium | reverse complement strand
GGCGGTCTTCTTCGGGCTCAGGCAGGTCAGGCCCGGCGACAGCGTGCGGGTCGACCGCGCCGACGGCAGCACCGCGAACTTCACGGTGTACCGGGTGGCCGAATACCCGAAGTCGACGTTCCCGGCTGACCAGGTCTACGCGCCCACCCCCGGCGCCGAACTCCGGCTGATCACCTGCTCCGGTGCGTTCGACACGAAGGCACGGAGCTACCTGAGTGACCTCGTCGTCTACGCGACGCTTCGATCCCCGCACTCCGCGGCGCCGTCGACCTCGGCCGCCCCCGGCTCGGCCTGAGCAGTAACCGGTGACTCCTGGCGCCAGACAGTCGGTCGGAGTATGGACGGCCGGGCTCAGTGCCCGCGAAGCCCACCCACGAACTCACGGACGCTACCGGCCAGAACACCGAGCAACAGCGTGCCCTGGACCGAGCCAACGACGAGTTGCAGGACCGCCTGCCAGGGCCGCGGCCGGGTTACCGGGATCGAGACGACCAACACGACCGGTACCAGCGAGCCGATGACCCAGAACTCGGACCTGACGGCCGGTTCGACATGTTCCGCCGGGCCAAACTCCACCTGTCCGCCATTCCCAGATCCGAACTCGCCCGCGCCCTGGCCAACGGCGGCGGGATCGAGGGCACTCTCGGACTGACCGACGGGTGCGGCGGTCCGCTGTGCGCCTCGGATCACCTGGCGGGTTCGCACCGGTTGACTGCTGGCGCGGGTGATCACCACGCCGTGGTCAGTCCGCGAACCACTCGGCGGCGAGCAGGCCGAGGATGACCTCGTCGGCGAAGGCTCCGCCGACCCAGGCCGAGCGGCGCAGGGTGCCCTCCCGGACGAATCCCACCCGGAGGGCCGCCGCGATCATCGCGGCGTTGTCGGCGAGTGTGTCGACCTGCAACCGGTGTAGGCCGCGCACCGCGAAGCCGTAGGTGCACAGCACGCGCACGACATCGGTGCCCAGGCCACGACCGCGGAATCCTGGCCGCAGCGAGATGCCCAGATGAGCTGTCCGGTTGTGTAGGTCGATGTCCCACAGCAGCGCCTCGCCGGCCAGACCGTCGTCGGTCAGTTCCACCACGGAGTAGATGGCGACGTCGTCGGTGGGGTCGGTGACCGCGAACGGTGAGGCCACCGAGTCGGGTGCGATCGGACGCCACGGGCGGGTGTCGGCCCTCGAACGGGTCGCCACGTCGTCATAGAGTTCGGCGTGCAGGACCGGAACGTCGGCCTGGTACCGGGCCCGCAGGCCAACCCTGTCCCCACGCAACATGCCAACTTCCTACCGGACACACCCGGTCCGGTCCACGACAATCCCCGGCACGATCGGCTGGCACACCCGGATTCCACCGCGCCTCGACAACGAAAGCAGTGTGATCATCGGCGCGGCTCCCTGGAACCGGTCCGGGCGGCCGAAAAGATGGTTCTCATTTCTCACGGCGCACACCCAGCACACCCGAATCGGGTGAGACAGGGCGGAGGGTCGCGATGGGTGCCGGAGGGTTGTCCCGGGCACGGTTGGCCCGGATGCACGATGTGATCGCTGGATACGTCGAGCGCGGCGAGGTGCCCGGCGTGGTCACGCTGGTCAGCCGGCGTGGCGAGTCGCACGTCGACGCGATCGGCACGATGGCGTTCGGCGGTAGCGAGCCGGTCCGACCCGAGACGATCTTCCGGCTAAGTTCGATGACCAAACCGGTCACGGCCGTGGCCGCGATGATCCTGGTCGAGGAGTGCGCGCTGCGTCTGGACGAGCCGGTGGACCGACTGTTGCCCGAACTGGCCGACCGGAGGGTGCTCAGGCGACTCGACGGGCCGCCCGACGACACCGTGCCGGCGGACCGTCCGATCACCGTGCGGGATCTGCTGACGTTCCGACTGGGTGTCGGCATCATCATGGCGCCACCTGGGACGTATCCGGTCCAGCGGCTGACCGCAGGCCCGCGCGATCAGTACGCCAAGCACGTCGGAGCCCGTGTTGTACATCCACCTGTCGCCCGGTTGGTACAGCAGTGGCAGTGTTCCCAGGCGACGGATC
>DATCXL010000565.1:0-2112 GCA_036565825.1 Mycobacteriales bacterium | reverse complement strand
GTCCCGCGGCTACGACTCGGCCGGGGTCGCCATCCTGGATGACGCCGGAACGTTGAACCTCCGGCGCAGAGCCGGACGAATCACCAATCTCGACAAGGACCTCGAAAGCGACTCGCTACCGGGGACCACCGGAATGGGTCACACCCGGTGGGCCACCCACGGTGCGCCCAACGACCGGAACGCGCACCCGCACACCGACTGCACCGGCGCCCTCGCGGTGGTCCACAACGGCATCATCGAGAACTTCGCCGCCCTGCGTGCCGGACTGCACGACCGCGGCCACGAACTGGCCAGCGAGACCGACAGTGAGGCGGTCGCTCACCTGCTCGAGGAGGCCTACGCCGACCACCCGGGTGACCTGGCCGAGGCGATGCGGGTGGTCTGTCGCCAGTTGCGCGGGTCCTACACGCTGGTCGCCACCCACCGTGACTGCCCGGGCCGGCTGGTTGGTGCCCGGCGTAGTTCCCCGCTGGTACTCGGCGTTGGTGACGGGGAGATGTTCCTGGCCAGCGACGTGGCCGCCTTCATCGCCCACACCCGTGAGGCGGTGGAACTGGGCCAGGACCAGGTGGTGGAACTGCGTCATGAGGGGTACACCCTGACCGACCTGGCCGGCGTGCCGGTCGGGGGCACCAGGTTCCACGTGGACTGGGACCTGCGCGCCGCGGAGAAGGGTGGTCACCCCTACTTCATGCTCAAGGAGATCGAGGAACAGCCGCACGCCGTCGCCGACACACTGCGTGGTCACCTGGTCGATGGTCTGGTCGTGTTGGACGAGGAACGTCTGGACGCCCAGGAACTTCGTGACGTCGACAAGGTGTTCGTGGTGGCGTGTGGCTCGGCCTACCACTCCGGGCTGATCGCCAAGTACGCGATCGAGCACTGGACCCGCATCCCGGTGGAGGTGGAGTTGGCCTCGGAGTTCCGGTACCGCGACCCGGTGCTGGACCGGGACACGCTGGTGGTGGCCATCTCGCAGAGCGGGGAGACCGCCGACACGCTGCAGGCGGTGCGGCACGCCCGTGAACAGAAGGCTCGGGTGCTGGCGATCTGTAACACCAACGGTGCGCAGATTCCGCGCGAGTCCGACGCGGTGCTCTACACCCGGGCCGGCCCGGAGGTTGGGGTGGCCGCGACCAAGACGTTCCTGACCCAGATCACCGCGGCCTACCTGGTCGGCCTGTCCCTGGCCCAGGTGCAGGGCAAGAAGTACGAGGACGAGGTGGCCCGCGAGTTCGAGGCGCTGGCCGCCATGCCGGCACTGATCCGGCAGACCCTCGCCACGGTGGAGCCGATGCGTGACCTGGCCCGACAGGTGGCCGATGCCCGGACGGTGCTGTTCCTGGGCCGGCACGTCGGCTACCCGGTGGCGCTGGAAGGCGCGCTCAAGCTCAAGGAACTGGCCTACATGCACGCTGAGGGGTTCTCCGCCGGGGAGCTCAAACACGGCCCGATCGCGCTGGTCGAACCCGACCTGCCGGTGGTGGTGGTGATGCCGTCCCCACGTGGGCGTGGTGTGTTGCACGAGAAGTTGCTGTCCAACATCCAGGAGGTGCGGGCCCGTGGGGCGCGCACCATCGTGCTGGCCGAGGACGGTGACGAGACGGTGCGGCCGTTCGCCCACCACCTGGTGTACCTGCCACCGACACCCACCCTGCTCGCGCCGCTGGTGCAGACCGTGCCGCTCCAGGTGTTCGCCGCGGAGGTGGCGCAGGCCCGCGGGTACGACGTCGACAAGCCGCGAAACCTGGCCAAGTCGGTCACTGTGGAGTGACCATGCCGGCCCGGGTTCAGGTGGGCACGGCAGGTTCGCCGTGTCAGTCTTGTCGAGTGCTCGGTTCGGTGCCGAGCGGATTCGGCGGGGGCGCGCGGTGACCGGCGTGTGGCCGGTGGCCGAGGTACGCGCGGCCGAGCACCGGTTGATGGCGACCGCCCCGGAGGGCACCCTGATGCGACGGGCCGCGACCGGCCTGGCCACCGTCTGCGCCGGGCTGCTCCCGAGGGTGTACGGCGGGCGGGTCGCACTGCTGGTGGGTGCGGGCAACAACGGCGGCGACACGCTGTACGCCGGCGCCGTGCTGGCCCGTCGCGGCGCCCGGGTGGACGCCGTAC
>DATCXL010000564.1:0-2370 GCA_036565825.1 Mycobacteriales bacterium | reverse complement strand
AGCGGTGACCGGGCCGCTGGCCGAGCCCGCGACTGCGGCGGTAACCGAGCCGGCGACCGGGGCCGGGCCTGACCGGTCCGCCGGGGCGGCCCTGGGTTACGCGCGTGACGTACTCGACGGGATCGTGCCGACGCCCAAGGGCCGGGCGACCCGGGCGGCGGCAGTGTTGACTCGCCAGGCGCTGGAAGGTGCGGTGTGCGCGCTGTGCCGGACGGCCGGGTTCGACCTGGACAAGACGACCATGGAATCTCGGTTGATCGCCGCGCGCGTGCTGGTCGGTGCCGATGACGCCGACACCGCCGGTACTGCCTGGGCAGGTTGAGTCGGGCCGGCCACCAGCACGCCTACGAACTCGCCCCCACCACCACCGAGGTCCGCCACCTCCTCACCCTCGTCACCACCCTGACCACCCACCAGCCGTAGGGCACCGAAACAACCCCGGGGCGGATGCCGCCCGCCCCGACGGGAGAACAAGAAGGTACCGAGGATTATCTGTCGTTCCGGTGGACGGCTGAACGGGTGAGTTCCAACAGCGTTATCTTCACCGCCGATCAGATCAGTACCGGGTGCCGATCGACCTTTGACCCGAAGAACTGTCGTTACTGACCCGAAAAATGCCCGCAACCCAAAGGCTGGATGCGATTATCGGCGGATGTAGCGGGAGTGGGGGGTTCTTTGTCGAGCCGCGCCACCGGGGTGTTTGCGCGGTCGCAAGGTAATGCAACGGCATTGGAACGTCGGGGCGATTCTGGTATTCGTTGTGCCGCGCGATGCCAGAAAGTCCCGTCGTTTCCGGTTGATGGGAGGCGCAACTTGATCGCAGGTCGCAGGCTGGTCGTGGCAGGCACGATCATGGCATTACTGGGAGGTGGTGTGTCCGGTGTCGCGAACGCCGCGACCGGACCCGCCGGACCCACCGGCGTGAACGCGCCCAGCGCGTTCTGCCACCTGACGAACGGATCGTTCGACACCTGTCCGGACGGAAGCCAGGAGTGGTCAGACGTGACGCCTGCGGAGTTCTCCGCGCGTCACGCCTTCCTCTACTCCGATCAGGCCGACCTGGACCCGGGCAGCGGTATCCCCGGCTCGCCGGTGGACACCCTCATGCTCATGTACGACGAGTGCGGCACGACCACGCCGCTGGGACCCGACGACTACTTCCTGGTCAGTTTCGACAGCGTGGACGGCGGCCTGGGCCCGGACGGTGAGCCGGAGCACCTGGAGCGGTACAACATCCACATCTTCTCCGACGGCACGATCATCTTCCTGCTCAACGGGCAGCCACAGACCGATGTGGACGGACACAGTCGGGTCACCCAGATCGACGGGCAGCGGGGCCGCGCCGGATTCGGTCCCTCACCGACCTGCCCGTTCGACCACCTGGTGGTCGAGTACCAGATCCGGCTGGACGTGGCCGGTGGGGACGGCTACTCGCCCGATCCGCTGTTCTGGGGCAGCACCCCACCCAACCAGCCACCGACCGCCGTGGACGACCAGGCTGACATCGCCGACCAGGCCAGCGCCACGGTGCCGGTACTGGCCAACGACTCCGACCCGGACGGCTCGGTGGACCCCAACACGGTGACGATCGGTGACCGACCCAGACACGGCACCGTCCACATCGGAGCCTCTGGCGTGGTCACCTACGAGAAGGGGCAGGACTTCGAGGACACCGACTCGTTCAGCTACACGGTCGCCGACAACGACGGCGCCAGATCCAACACCGCCAGGGTGACCATCGCGGGTACCTGCGCGCCCGACCATGCGGTCCCGGTGTCATTGCCGCCGACCACCGGCACCAGGCCGATCCCGTCGGCGTTCAAGGGGTACCAGATCGGCTACACCCCGCTGAACCTGACGTTCACCACCCGAGCGCCGCGATCCCCCGCGTACTGCTCGCTCGACTCGAACGTCGGTGTGCTGGGCGTGCTGCTCACCTGTCTGCGTAACGTCGCCTCGCCGTGTCCACTGGGATTCCCGGTCGGCACTCCGGTCCAGGTGGCGACCAGTACCGCGGTGGCCTCCCTGGACTTCTTCCAGGCCGACAAGGTCACCCCACCCGCGCCGTGTGACTTCGACCAGGTGCGGAACAACTGCCTGCTCAACCCGTCGGCCGGCTCGTCGATATTTGTACGCTGGCACACCAGCGGATTCGACATCCGCGCGCTCGGCCTTGTTCCGATACGCAACACCGGCTCGCTGACCTTCTGGGCCGGCCTGGACGGGCTGGCCGCGCCGGACGCCCCGCTGGCGACCAAGGTGAACGCCGCCGAGGTCTTCTTCCACACCACACTGGTCAACTTCCTGTCCAGCGTGGACAGATGGGCGATCGTTCAGGACCCACCGGCCGAGATCCTGGTGACCGACCCG
>DATCXL010000534.1:0-2076 GCA_036565825.1 Mycobacteriales bacterium | reverse complement strand
GGCGGTGAGTAGCACGACGGTTCCGCCGGTCGAGTCCGGGGCACTGGCCCGGCTGGTGTCGTCCCGGGTACGCGACGTGCCGGACTTCCCTCGGCCCGGCGTGGCCTTCAAGGACCTGACGCCGCTGTTCGGCGATCCGGCTGCGCTGCGGGCCGTGGTGGACGCTGTGGTTGACCACCACGGCCGGGGTGCCTTCGACGTCGTGGCCGGGGTGGAGGCAAGAGGATTCCTGCTGGCCGCTGCCATCGCGTACGCGGCCGGCACCGGACTGGTGCCGATCCGCAAGGAGGGCAAGCTGCCCGGGCGTACCCTGGCCGCCTCCTACACGCTGGAGTACGGCCAGGCGGTGGTGGAGGTGCACGAGGATGCGTTCGGCCCCGGGCGGACCCGGGTGCTGCTGGTTGACGACGTGCTCGCCACCGGCGGGACGATCGTCGCCGCGGCGGACCTGGTGGCCCGGGCCGGCGGAACGGTGACGGGAATATCGGTGGTCCTCGAACTGTCCCTCCTGGCGGGAAGGAAGTCGGTAGGGCACGACGTGCACGCTCTGCTCACGGTGTGACACCACACGGTGTGACGCTCGGTAGCCGAAGCCGTGGTTCGTTCCATACGAATGGGAGTGGACGGCGGTGGGCCGTAGACTCGTGCCTGTCCAGACCGTTCCGTGACGGTCTCGCTGGGGAGGAGTGGCCCTGAGCCCGGACGTCGTCCCGGTCACCCGGGACCTTGAACCGCCGGTGGCCATCGAGTCGTCGGCCAAGCAGGGCCGGGTCGGCGCGGCAGGCCACTCGGCTCATACCGTCGCGCCCGGATCTGACCCCGAACCCGTTCAGGCTTCCGGTGCCGTCGATGCCGCCGGCATCAATGGCGCCAATGGCATCGGTGGGGCCGGTGCCACCGATGATGGCACCGGGGCTGTCAGATCGGTCTCCACGGCAGGTCACGAAGCCGAGCCGGACACCGGTCCACCGACAGTGCCCATGCCGGCGGTCCGGGCCGAACCAGTGGACGATCCGGCCGACCACGAGCCGGAGCCGGCACCCACGTCTCCCGACCGGATCCACCGTCGGCGCCGGGTGCGTGCCCGCATCGCCCGGCGGATGACCTCCGGGCAGCGGCCGTCCGGGATCAAGCCGGTCCTCGAACCGCTGGTGGCGACCCATCGCGCGGCGCACCCCAAAGCCGAGATAAGGGTCCTCCAGACCGCCTACGACGTGGCCGAGCGGAACCATCGCGGCCAACTTCGCAAGAGCGGCGACCCGTTCATCACCCATCCGCTGGCAGCCGCCACGATCCTGGCCGAACTGGGCATGGACACCACCACACTGGTGGCCGCGCTGTTGCACGACACGGTCGAGGACACCGGCCTGACGTTGGCCGAGATCGAGGCCACCTTCGATGCAGAGGTGGCACACCTGGTCGACGGTGTCACCAAACTGGACAAGGTCAAGTACGGCGACGCCGCGCAGGCCGAGACGATCCGCAAGATGATCGTGGCGATGGCCAGGGATCCACGGGTACTGGTCATCAAACTCGCCGACCGGCTGCACAACATGCGGACGCTGCGGTTCCTGCCGCCGGCCAAGCAGGAGCGGATCGCCCGGGAGACCCTGGAGGTACTCGCGCCGCTGGCCCACCGGTTGGGTATGAACACCATCAAGTGGGAACTGGAGGACCTGTCGTTCGCGATCCTGTTCTCCAAGCGTTACGACGAGATCGTGCGTCTGGTCGCCGAGCGGGCCCCGTCCCGGGACACCTACCTGGCCAGGGTCATCGAACGGGTGGACGCCGAGTTGCGCGCGGCCAAACTTCGGGCCGGTGTCACCGGGCGGCCCAAGCACTACTACTCGATCTACCAGAAGATGATCGTGCGCGGTCGCGACTTCGCCGACATCTACGACCTGGTCGGGATCAGGGTCCTGGTGGACACGGTGCGCGACTGTTACGCCGCGCTGGGCGTGATCCACGCCACCTGGCAGCCTGTGCCGGGGCGGTTCAAGGACTACATCGCGATGCCCAAGTTCAACATGTACCAGTCGCTGCACACCACGGTGATCGGCCCGGAGGGCAAGCCGG
>DATCXL010000493.1:0-2710 GCA_036565825.1 Mycobacteriales bacterium | reverse complement strand
GCCCGACGGGTGGTTGTCAACCGTCGGTGTCGCCCCGCACCAGTTCGCGTAGCCGGGTGCGTCTGGGGTGCGAACCCACCTCGCGGACAGCCCGGGCGAGCACCGGCCCAGCCGCGTGCACGATCGACAGGTGCCGTTGGGCCCGGGTCAGTGCGGTGTACACCAGCGGCCGCGACAACATGCCACCGGCCTCGGCGGGCAGCACCACCACGACCGCCGGCCACTCCGATCCCTGCGCACGGTGCACCGTGATCGCCCAGCCGTGCAGCAGGTCCGACAGTGCCTTGCCCGACACCTTCGCCGGCCCGGAGGTGAACTCCACCGTCACCTCCCCGTGGCCGGCGGCGGTGACCACACCGATCTCGCCGTTGGCGAACCCGACCGGCTCGGCGTCCAGGTGGTTGGCGGTGGCCACCACCCGGTCACCGGGATCGAACCCGTTCACGGTGCCCCGACCGGGGTTCAGCCGCGCCTTGAGCGCCCGGTTCAGCTCGACCGTGCCGGCCGGTCCGCGGTGCACCGGGGTGACCACCTGCACGTCGGCCGAGGCGATACCCAACACCCGTGGTATCGAGTCGGTGACCAGTTGCACCACCCGGTGTGACGCCTGGGTCGAACCCGCGGCGGGCACTACCACGACCTCCCGGTCGGGGGCGTCCACCGGCGGCAACTGGCCGCCCCGCACGCAGGTGGCCAGCCGGGCGATCGCACCACCCTCGGCCTGCCGGTACAGGGTGGTCAACTCGGTCACCGGGACAGTTCCGGACTCCACGATGTCGGCCAGCACCCGACCGGCCCCGATGGAGGGCAACTGAGCCGGATCCCCGACGAACAACAGGTGGGTGCCATCGGCGCAGGCCTCCAGCAAGGCCACGGCCAGTTCCGCGTCGAGCATCGACGTCTCGTCCACGACGACCACGTCAGCGTCCAGCGGCCAACCCTCACCACGGCTGAACACGACTGTTCCGTAGTCGAACCGCCCACCTCGCTCCTCGTCACCGCGGCCGTGGGCGCCCAGTAGTCGGTGGATCGTGGTCGCCGAGGCCCCGGTCAACTCCTCCAGCCTCTTTGCGGCCCGACCGGTCGGTGCGGCCAGCGCGATGCGTACGTCGCGCCGGGCGCAGACCCGTACCAGGGCCTCGACGGTACGGCTCTTGCCCGTACCAGGGCCGCCGGTGAGCACGCTCACCCCGTGGGTGAGGGCACTGGCGACCGCACCGCGTTGGGTCTCGTCGAGGTCGCCAGCGGCCTCCTTGACGTCGCCGGGCTCACCGATCGGTTCGGCGGTGGCCATCAGCCGGGCGATGGCTTCGGCGACCCCGTCCTCGGCCATGGCGTAGCGGGCCAGGGCCAGCACGGTGCCACCGTCGGTGTCCGCCCCGGCGATCACCGTGCCCACCTCGCAGGCCGCAGCGACCGCACCGGCCGGGTCTGGCACGCCCTCGGTGTCCAGTGCGGAGGCGACCACGGGCGCGGGAAGCATCGTGTGGCCGTCTCGGGCCGCGCGGGACAGGATGTGTGCCACCAACGCCCGGCCGCGGCGGGGATCCTCCCGGCGGACACCTGGCAGGTTCGCCACCGCGAACCGGTCGGCGTCGCCAACCTTCACCTCTGGAAGTTCGAGCAGACGCCACGGGTCGTCCACCAGCAGTCGCGCGGCCTCGTCGCCGAGCAGGTCGACCGCCCGGCCGGCCAACCGCGCCGGAAGCCCGACCGGAACCACCAGCCTGGCGACCTGGTAGGTGGTGCCCGCGCCGATCCAGGACGAGACCAGGCGTTGGGCGCGCATGGCACCGACCTTGGGTAGTTCACCCAGCCGGTCGGCGGTGACATCGTCTGGACCACAGATTCCGGCCTCGGGCAGTACCGCGGCCAAGGTTCGCCCCAGGCCCGGCCACAGGCCGGCCTGGCAGAAGGCGGCGAACACGGAATCAGACCGGGTGGCATCGTCGGGCACGTCGCGACCTTAGAGCACCCACCTGACCAGTTACGGATTAGGTTAGCCTTACCTAATCAAATGGAGGTGATGGTGAACCTGACCGGCGGCCCGACACCGACACCCGTTCCAGGCAAGGAACCCACACATCGGACCGGGCACCACAGCGCAACGACCAGCGCCGACCGTAGACACTGCGCCCTGCTGTCCCGAGGCCTGGACGAACCGCTCCCGGCCACCGCCCCGCCGGGCACAGGATCATGGCTGGCCGTCGAACACCGTGGGCCGTGGCCGACCCGACCCACCGACGCGTGCCTGCCCGCACCAGCCTCCGCGGTACTGCGCGCTGCGGAGGCACTGGGCATCCGTACCCAACTGATCCGCAGACCCGACCGGCGCCGCCCGGCAACGACCTGGCACACGGTGCTGGTGGCAGCACACGTCCACGGTCAACCCTGGCTGGAACGCGCCAACCTGCCCGACCTGGCCGCACTACGCGGGTTGGACCTGGCCACCCTGGCACAGGGACACGCACCCGGATTCGGCACGCCCACCGCACGCCCGCAGGTGCTGGTGTGCACACACGGGCGACACGACGCCTGCTGCGCCCAGCTCGGCCGGCCCACCGCCGTGGCGGCTGCCACCGCCCATCCGGGTCGGGTCTGGGAGACCACCCACCTGGGTGGAGACCGGTTCGCCGGTAACCTCGCCTGCCTGCCGCACGGTACCTACCACGGCAGGGTCACCGCGACGACAGCCGCCACGGGCACCGCC
>DATCXL010000480.1:0-2469 GCA_036565825.1 Mycobacteriales bacterium | reverse complement strand
CGTGACGACCGCGGTCAGCCGGCGGGTCAGCCGCCGTAGCGCGGACAGCGAGGCCGCCAGTCCGTGCCCCCCGCCCATGGCGACGACGCGCGGTCCGGCATCCGGGCTGCCCATGAATTCGCTCCTGTTCCCTCGACCGCGACCGCGACCGCTACACCGGCGACCGGCCGCGGGTTCGGTATCCAACCGGACCTCACTCGCGGCCCAGGTCACGGTGCACGACCTTGGCCACGACACCGTCTCCGGCCAGCAACGACGCGAGTTCCTCGGCCATCGCCACCGACCGGTGCTTGCCGCCGGTGCAACCGACCGCGAGGGTGAGGTAGCGCCTGCCCTCTCGCTGGTAGCCGGCGCCGAGCAGACGGAGCAACTCGTGGTATCGGCCCAGGAACTCCTTCGCCCCGGCCTGGCTCAACACGTAGTCGCGTACCTCCGGATCGCATCCTGTCTGGGGACGCAACTCCGGAATCCAGTGCGGGTTGGGCAGGAAGCGCACGTCGACCACCAGATCGGCGTCGAGGGGCAGGCCGTACTTGTACCCGAAGGACAGCACGGTCGCCCGCATCGCCGGATGGGCCACCTCGTCGAAGGCCGCCTCTATCTTGTGTCGCAGATCGTGCACGTTGAGGTGACTGGTGTCGATGACCAGGTCCGCCTCACCGCGCAGGCCGCGCAGCAGGTCCCGCTCGGCGGCTATGCCGTCCACCAGCCGCCCATCACCCTGCAGGGGATGCTGGCGGCGAACGTTCTCGAAGCGACGGATCAGCACGTCGTCGGCCGCCTCGAGGAAAAGCACCTTCGGACGGTAGCCGCGACGGTCCAGATCAGTGATCACTCCACGTAGATCGCCAGAGAAGGCGCGACTGCGCACATCCATCACCACGGCCACCCTGGTGATACCGCCACCGGCCCGGCTGCCCAGGTCCACCATGGTGGCGATGAGGTCGGGTGGAAGGTTGTCCACCACGAAGTATCCAAGATCCTCCAGGCACTTGGCCGCGGTGCTGCGCCCGGCACCGGACAGCCCGGAAACGATCACGACATCCAGCCCGACCGCGCTGGGACCAGCCCGTTCACTCACCATGACCCCTCCCCCGTGCTGTGGTCGCGTCCGGTGCCGCCGACCCCTCGTCCTCACCGATCCGGCCCGCGGTCGGACCAGCCGCCCGGTCCGGGACACGCGTGTCGCCCCGCAGTGCGGCCAGCACACTCTGCGCGGTGCGGTGGCCGATACCGGGGACCGACACAATCTCTTCCTCGGTTGCCATCCGGAGTCGCTTGAGCGAACCGAACCTGGCGAGCAGCGCCCTGCGCCTCGTCTCGCCCAGCCCGGGCACGTCGTCGAGCGCCGAACGGGTCATCGCGCGGGACCTACGTTGGCGGTGGTAGGTGATGGCGAACCGGTGTGCCTCGTCCCGCACCCGTTGGAGCAGGTAGAGCGCCTCCGAACGGCGAGGCAGGATGACCGGTTGGTCGTCTCCGGGGAGCCACACCTCCTCCAGGCGCTTGGCCAGGCCGACCAGCGCCACATCCTCGATGCCCAGTTCGGCCAACACCCGGGTGGCCGCTGCAACCTGGGGTGCTCCACCGTCGACGACGACGAGATTCGGGGGGTAGGCAAACTTTCGTGGCCGGCCGGTCGCCGGGTCGATCGGGCCGGCCGAGCCCTGCACACCCTCCTCGCCGGCCGCCGCGGGATCCTCTCCCATCTCCCCGGTCCGCATCCGCTCGTCCAGGTACCGGCTGAACCTGCGTCGCACCGTCTCGGCGATCCAGGCCGTGTCGTCACCATCGACGGTTCGGATGGAGAACCGCCGATACTCGCTCTTACGCGGCAGGCCGTCCTCGAAGACGACCATGCTCGCCACCACGTTGGTCCCCTGTACATGCGAGACGTCGAAACACTCGATGCGCAGCGGGGCGTCATCGAGTCCGAGCGTCCGCTGGATCTCGGCCAGTGCCTGGCTGCGTGCGGTCAGGTCGCTGGCCCGCCTGAGTTTGTGCCGGGCGAACGCCTGCTCGGCGTTGCGTTGCACCGTGTCCATCAGGGAGCGCTTGTCTCCACGCATCGGCACCCGCAACCTGACCCTGGCGCCACGACGCATGGACAACCACTCGGTAAGGGTCTGGACATCCTCCGGGAGTTCGGGTACGAGGACCTCTCGCGGTACACCTTCGGAGAACTCCGCCTCCGACCCGTAGATCTGCGTCACGAACTGCTCCACAAGGTCGCCGGTGGACACCTCCGCGACCTTGTCGATGACCCACCCGCGCTGGCCGCGAACCCGGCCGCCGCGAACATGGAACACCTGCACGGCGGCTTCGAACTCATCCTGGGCGAAGGCGACCACGTCGGCGTCGGTGCCATCGCCGAACACCACGGCCTGCTTCTCCATGGCTCTGGTCAGGGCACCTATGTCGTCGCGTAGCCGGGCTGCCCGTTCGAACTCCAGGTCGGCGGCGGCCCGC
>DATCXL010000432.1:0-5138 GCA_036565825.1 Mycobacteriales bacterium | reverse complement strand
TGGCTGCCACAGGAACATGTTGGTGGTCGGGGCCACCCCGTCCGGTGGGGTGATCTGGTTGGCGTTGTTGCGGGACCGGAATTCGGGCGGTCCGCCGACGATTCCCCCGGCCTGCGCGTTGCCCTGCTCGGCGTCGTCTCCCAGGCCACCGGGGTGGTCGTTGACGGTCTGAAGGTTCCATGTCGCCTCGGTGAAGCCGAGGTGGTACGCCCAGTCGTGCATCCGGTTGTGGGTCACGAACAGGTTGGCCAGGGCCGCGTCGATGTCGTTCTGCTGCGGACTGGTGAACACGTCCGGGCTACACCCAGAGGTGTTCCACTGGTTGGTCCACTCGTAGCGGTAGTCCCGGTTCGGGCTGGCCGTCGAGGTGCGGGTGCCGACCGCGCGACTGCTGGTGGTGTTCCACTTCTCGGTGGCCCTCTCCGAGTTACCGGCCGAGGTGAGGCTCGGCGCACCGGTGGCCTGGTCGATGTCCCAGGCGTTACCACCGGCCGCGTCGCGGACCGTGCGCTCACAGCCGGACACCTGGATCCCACACCAGGTCAGTCGGGTGTCCCGGGAGGAGTAGTCGGCCGGCGGGTTGGCAGGGAACGCCTTCCACATCGGGTTGTCCACGGTGGCCGGATCATCCGACTCGGTGTTGACCAGGTCGTCGCGGACCAGCACCGTACCGGTGCGGGCGTCCACGTAGGTGGTGTAGGCGGTCGGGTTCGACTGGTTCCCGCCGATCAGGACGACCTGGTATGCCGACCTGGCACCGTGTGTCGGTGTGGGTACCGCGGCCAGGCGCACCCGTGAGGTCGCGACTTCGGAGGGCACCAGACCGGCGTCGCGGGTGGCCACAGCAAGTGCGTCGGCCGCGGGCAGTGTCGCCGGCGGGGGCTGACCGGTGTCCCTGCTCAGACTCGACGTGGCGTACACCACGTTCTGCCCGAGGACACCCAGCGCCACCAGTCCGTCCATGGCCGAGGGCAGGTCACCGAAGCGCTGCCGCAGCATGACCAGCCGGCCCTGCCCGAGCGGCACGTCGGCGATCACGTCCATCGCGTTGACCGCGTCCGGGGAAAGGCCGAACAGGTCCCGGTTGTCGGTGAGATACCGATGTGCCACGGTCAGCGGGTTGGTCCCGATGGCGTTCGGTGAGGCGTTCGGTAACTCGGACAAGGCCGTTGGGGTAGGTGATGCCGGTGTGGCCCGCGGGATCACGGTGGCCGGCGTGCCGTACCGGTTCCACCGCACGGTGACCGCCGACGCGTCGGCGAGGCCGCGCTGGTGGGCGGTCGGCATGACGGCGCCGACACGGTTGTCCAGGTTGTGCTGCCCGGTGTTCTCGGACTGGAAGTCCGGCGCGAGCGCCCCGGGGGTGCCCGAGGCGACAGTCTGGCCAGACGCGGTGCCGACCGAGGTCATGGCTGCGACGACGGCACCCACGGCGGTGAGGGTGGCCGCCCTGCGTAACAGGATTCTGTGCACGGTCGCGTGCCTCCTGGTAACCCGAAGCCGGCAGGTCGCCGGCTGGGACCCGTTCGGGTCACACCACCTGCGTCCTGTCAACTAATCACGAATTGTGACGGTTCAGGATCACCCGGCCGAAGAGACAAAGATAGACCTGGAACAACACCCAGGTCTGGGATATTATTGTTATGTTTGTCATTATATGTTGATCGATAACGGCTCTCTCCTGATCAGTACGCATGACGACCCGGGTCGGACCGGTCGGGACCGGTCGGGACCAGCCCGTCGTTCAGCTCGGTCAGGCCCACAGAAGCCCACGAATCCCACCACCGGTCAGGTCACAACGGCGTCTCGCTACTTTCCACCCACGGCATCCGCCACTGTTGGGCCGAAAAGGGTTCAGCGAAGTACTGGGTCTCACGGGCGACCTTGCCGTCCCGGAACTCCATCACACTCACCGTGTGTACCGGGCTGTCGTCATAGCCGCTGACGTACTCGGTGACCCACAGGTCGCCCGCTCCGGAGATCCGACGAATGGAGAACTCCAACCGCGACGGATGATGGGCGCGCAACGCCCTGATGTTGTCCCGACCGCGGATCCGCTCCCCGGACTGGGGGTACTCGACCAGCACATCATCGTGGTAGATCTCGTGCTCGGCATCCACGTCGCCTGCCACCGACGCCGCCCAGTGCCGCTCCAGGGCGGCCCGGTTCCCGTCACCGCCGGCCATCAGAACCCCCTGTCACCCCATGGCACCCATGGCGACCGGTTACCCACCGTGCACCTCTGGCACCGGCACCCGGGCACATGCCCCTCGGCTACCAGGGTCCGGCCGCCGGGCACAGTCGGCAACAGCAGGCCGCCACAGGGGGCCACAGGCTTTCACCCCGAACACCACCACAAACGGGCCTGTCATGCCGCACCATCAGGGATAGCACTGACGCGGGAGGACCATCTTGAGCGACGAACGCCGGCCGTGCTGTGCGCTGGAGATCATCGTGTGGGAACGGCCAGGAGTCGCCCCGCACGTCTATTCGGTGCGTTGTGACCCACCATCCGGCGGCCACCCGAATCCCGGTGGGGCATGCGAACTGCTGCACTCGGATGCCGACGTGTTCGCCCCGGTCACGCCCGGGACCCTGTCGGCCCAGGTGTATGGCGGACCGCAGCGCGCCGTGGTCACCGGTACCCGGCTCGGCCGGACGGTCTCGGCCAGGTTCAGCCGGCACAACGGCGCGGAGATCGCCCGGTGGGACAGGGCGGTGCCGATCCTGCCCGACCCGGCCCAACGCTGACCGGATCAGACAGGAACCGACGGGTCAGGCGGGCAGGGCACCCTCGATGGCGGCGAGGAACTCGTCCGAGTCCGGCTCGGTCTGCGGGTGGAACCGTGCCACCACCGACCCGTCGGGCGCGATCACGAACTTCTCGAAGTTCCATCGGATGTCCCCGGTGTAGCCACCGGCGTCAGGCACATCGACCAGTCCGGCGTAGAGCGGGTGACGGTCCGGGCCGTTGACGTCGACCTTCTCGGTCATCGGGAAGGTCACCCCGTAGGTCGCCGAGCAGAACTCGGCGATCTGTTCGGCACTACCCGGTTCCTGCCCGGCGAACTGGTTGCACGGCACGCCCAGCACGGTCAACCCGCGGTCGGCGAAACGCTCGTGCAGGCTCTCCAGACCGGAATACTGCGGGGTGAGCCCGCACCTCGACGCGACGTTGACGACCAACACCGCCCTGCCGCGGTACTGACCAAGATCTGCCGACCCGCCCTGCAACCGCCCGATGGCAACATCAAAGATGGACATACCACGATGCTATCCACCATCCGCTCGGCAACCCCGCCCACACGGGACACGCGTGGACCTCCGACTGCCGTGCGGTCCGCAACGGTCTGCGCGCGCCCGCGCCGGTCAGGCCGGCCGCAGCGGATCAGTCCATCGCAGCGCAGGGAACCGGGCAAACCCGGCATCATTGGTGGCCAGGGTCAGACCGTGTTCGACCGCAAGGGCGGCCAGGTGTGCATCAGGCACGTCGTTGGCCCGCAGCCCGGGCACCCTCAGATACCCACCGAGGATTCTGTCGTGTCGGTTGCCGGCCACCGGTATCCACGCGCTGTCAGCGGAGAGCCAGGAGCGCACCTGGGACCATGCGTCCGTGAATGATGAGGGCTCAGGAAAAAGCCGAGGATTCGTCACCAGCCGCAGGAAGGCCAACAGACTGGGCCATGGCAGGCCGACCCGAGGTGCCTGAACGAGCTGCTCCTCCAGCCACTCACGTGCCGGTTGGTGCTGCTCGTAGTCGGTGACGTAGGCGTAGACGAGGATGTTGGCGTCGACGAGGATCATCGATACCCGTCGCCCTCAACAACGGCGAGGACATCACTGACGTCGTCGACGTCGGGCAACCGTGGTCGCCCCAGTGATCTTGGATGCGTGAAGGGCCCGGCGCCACGGCGTTCACCGCTCCGCATGCTGGCCAGCCCGAGCCTCAGCGCGCTGTTGACCAGTTCTTTGAACGGCCGATCGTCACGTGCACGCAGTTGCGCCAACTGGGCGGCAACGTCATCGTCGAGACTTAGGGTCGTCCTCATGCATCATGATGCTACATCAATGATGACTCGACGACCAACCCGCTGCCCGAGGTCCTCGAGGTGTCGCAGCACCAGTACCGCGCGCTGTCGGGGAAGCATCTCGGCCAGGGCTCGCAGCACCACGATGCGTTCCTCCGAGTCGCCGGACGAGGCGTTCGCACGGTCGGGAATCGCCTCGGTGGGTACCTCCCGGTGCCAGAATCTCCGCCGGTCGTCGAGGAACGTGCGGACCATGATCTGCCGGGCGTAGGCGTCCACGGCCGCCATCCGGCGCGCCCCGGGCCAGGCCACACACAGTTTGACCAGCGAGGTCCGCACGATGTCCTCGGCGCGATGCCAGTTCCCGCACATCAGGTGGGCAGCACGCGGTAACGCGGTCGAACGGGCCGCGACGTACCGGACGAACTCCTCACTCGAATCCACCCACACGCTCCTTCCCCTCACCTGGACAACGGGTTGGGTCCGGCGCGGGGTTGCACGTTCGAAGGGACGCGTGGGCGAGTTGGAAGCCGTCAGCCCTGTTGGGCCAGCCGGGTACTGATCGTGGCCGCGGTGTCGCACAACATCGGCAGCAGTCTCTCGCGCAACTCGTCCAGAGTGACCCGGCCGACATGGGTGGACACGTTCAACGCGGCCACCACCCGGCCCGTTCCGTCCCGCAGCGGTGCGGCGGCCGAGCGCAGCCCCAGTTCGAGTTCCTGGTCGACCAGCGCCCAACCCCGGTCCCGCACGGTGACGATCTCCCCGTGCAGGACCGTCGGGTCGGTGACCGTCGCCGGGGTCAACGCACGCAGGTCGCTGGCGGCCAGCGTGCACCCCAACCGGTCGGAGGGCAGGTCGGCGAGCAGCACCCGGCCCATCGCGGTGGCGTAGGCGGGCAGCCGGGACCCGATACCCAGCGACACCGTCATGATCTGTCGGGTCGGCACCCGGGCCACGTAGACGATCTCCGAGCCGTCCAACACCGCCGCCGAGGACGACTCGTGCGTGCGCGCGACCAGTGCCTCCATGTCGACCCGGGCCAGCGCCTGCAGGTTCAACGAGGACAGGTAGGAGAAACCGAGTTCGAGCACCTTCGGGGTCAACGAG
>DATCXL010000393.1:0-3358 GCA_036565825.1 Mycobacteriales bacterium | reverse complement strand
AGCCTCGTTCCGCAAGATCCGCTCCGCAGCCATGTCGACGAGCACGAGGTCGGCGTCCGCACCGACCCGCACCGAACCCTTCGCAGGCCACAATCCGTAGATCCTGGCCGGGCGTTCAGAGTAGACGCCCACGACGTCCTCGAGCGAAAGCTGGTCCCGGCCGACGGCGTCCAGTAGTAGTGCCATGGTGCTGTCCAGCCCGGGTAGCCCGAAGTGGACAGACCAGATGTCCCCGTCCGCCTTCTGGGCGAGGGTGGCCGGGGCATGGTCGGTGGACATGTGGGTGAGTTCACCGGTGCGCAGCAGCTCCCACATCGTCGCCTCGTCGCCAGAGGTGCGGGCGCGGGCCGGCGGGGTGAACTTACGCAACGGTCCCTGGGTCAGCACCTCATCCTCACGCAGCAGGAAGTACTGCGGGCAGCCCTCGGCGGCCAACCGCGCGCCGCGGCGCCGCTCTCGCGCGACGTAACCGGCGACCTCCGGGTGACTGACGTGCGCGACGGTGGCCCGGGCCCCGGCCCGGCGGACCAGCATCGCGGTGACGGCCACCGCCACCAGTTCGGCGTCCCGGCTCCGCCACTCCGGCACGATCCCGCCGTCGGTGCGGCCGGCCTCGCGGAGCAGACGTTCGGCGTTCCGGGTGAGCGACTCGTCCTCGCAGTGGACCAGGGACACCGCGTCCACCGCGGCGGTGGCGTGCAGGTGGGCCAGCAGCGCGGCCGCGTCGTGGCCGGGGACGCCGTGGGTGGTGCAGGTGAACACCTTGAAGAACGCGGCGCCGGCGGCCCACAGCGCGGCCACGTCATCGACATGTCCGGGCCAGGCGTGCGCGGCCAGGGCGTAGTCGACGTGTGAGCGCCCGACCAGGTGACGGCGTTTGTCGGCCAGGTCGTCCACCGTGCGCACCGGGTGCCCGTGGGTGTGCTCGATGATCGTGGTCACCCCGTTGGCGGCCGCCGCGGCGGTGCCCGAGGGGAAGTCCTCGCGTTCGGGTGCGCCGGGATCCATCAGGTGCACGTGGGTGTCCACACCCCCGGGCAGCACGAACAGCCCGTCGGCGTCGACGGTCGTCGTCGCGGTCGGTCGCTCGGGCCCGACATAGGTGATCCGCCCCGCGTCAACGGCGATGTTGGCCCGGCGACGACCGGACACGGTGACGACCGTGCCGCCGGCGACGAGGAGATCAACTGCTGACATGGCGTCCTTCAGGAGTACCGCAGTTCCGCGGTGGTGGCGTACCAGTCGAACGACTGGTCGGAGATGCTGATGATGGTGCTCTGCGGCCGGGTGTAGCCGAGGTAGGAATCCCGACTGTTCTCCGTCCCGATGCCGCTGTCCTTGGTGCCACCCCACGGTGAGGCCGGGTCCACCCGGTGGTGGTCGTTGATCCAGACGATGCCGATGTCGAGCTTGTCCACCATCCGCAGCGCCCGGTTCGTGTCCGACGTCCAGATCGACGCGGCCAGCCCGAAGGGGGAGTCGTTGGCCTTGTCGATGGCCTGCGCGTCGTCGGTGAAGGTGTCCAGGACGGCAACCGGACCGAAGACCTCCTCGCGCCAGATGTCCATCTCCGGGGTGACGTCGGTGAGGACGGTCGGTTCGTAGAACCAGCCGGTTGCCAGCCGTTCGGGAACCTGGCCGCCGCGCAGCACCCGGGCACCCTGCCCGGTGGCCCGGTCCACCGCGTTGGCCACCCGTTCGCGCTGGGCCTGCGAGATCAGCGGCCCCACCTGGGTGGCCGGGTCGAGCGGGTCACCGAGCCGAAGTTCGGCGACGCGGGCGGCGAAGCGGGCCTGGAACTCGGCGGCGATGTTCTCCTGCACCAGGAGCTTGGCCCCCTGCACACAGGTCTGGCCGGTGGCGATGAAGGATGCGAACAACGCTCCGGCCACGGCCCGTTCTACGTCGGCGTCGCCGAGCACGATGACCGGAGCCTTACCGCCGAGCTCCGCGGTGACCGGGACCAGGTTGCGCCCGGCCGTGGCGGCGATGGCCCGCCCGGTCTCGGTGCCACCGGTGACGTCGAGCCGGTGGATGCCCCGGTGTTGGGCCAGCGCCCTGCCGGTGGTGGCGCCGAGCCCGGTGACCACGTTGACCACCCCGGCCGGAACCCCCGCCTCTTCGAGCAGGTCGACCAGTCGCAGCGGTGCGGCCGGGGCGAGTTCGGACGGTTTGACCACGATCGAGTTACCCGCCGCCAGCGCGGCCGACAACTTCTTCATCGTGATGAGCAGGGGGTGGTTCCACGGGGTGATCAGACCGGCCACACCAAGCGGGCGCCGGCGGACCAGGTTGATGTGGGTGGGACCGAAGTCGGGCAGGCTGCCCTCGGCCGTCTGGGCCAGCGCGCCGAAGTACTCGAACCACTCGGGGAGCCGGCGCAGTTGGGCCCGCATCTCACGCAGCGGGCGCCCGGTCTGGGCGACCTCCAGCAGGGCAAGCTCGTCGATCGCATCGGCCAGTAGGCGGGCGGCCCGGGACAGGATGACCGCGCGTTCCCGGCCGGACAGGTCGGCCCAGCGGCCGTCCCGGTAGGCCCGGTTCGCCGCCGCGACAGCGGCGTCGACATCGGCCGGGGTCGCGTGGGCGACCGAGTACAGCGGCTCCCCGCTGAACGGGTTGCTGACGGGTAGGACCGCCCCGTCACCAGCCGGCACGTTCTGGCCGTCGATGTGCAGCAGCAGCGACTCAGGCATCCGATCCGACCTCCGGTAGGCCAAACAGTGACTCCGCATTGGTGTGTGAGACGGCGGACAACGCACTGGCGGTCAACCGACCCGGCCCCAGTTGTTCGTGCAGCGAGGTGTTCCCCATGTCGAACGGGGTGTCCGAGCCGAACACCACCCGGTCGGCTCCCACCGCCTGGAGCAACCAGCGCAGCGTGGCCGGGTCATGGGTGAGCGTGTCGTAGTGGAACCGACGCAGGTACTCCGACGGCCTGGCAGTCAGGTGCGCCAGTTCCGGGCGTACCCGGTGGCCGTGGTCCAGCCGGCCGGTCGCCAACGGCAGGTAACCGCCGCCGTGCACCAGCAGCAGCTTCAGGCCGGGTAGTCGGTCGAGGGTGCCCGAGAGCATCAGCCGACTGGCGCACACCGTGGTCTGCCACGGGTTTCCCAGCAGGTTGGTCAGGTAGAAGTCGTGCAACACCGGGTCGCTGCCCACGTAGTACGGATGGATGATCAGCGGCACCCCAAGCTCGGCGGCGGTTGCCAGCACCGGTTCCATCCGCGGGCTGTCCAGGGTGGTGCCCTCAACGTGCGGGCCGATCTGGGCTCCGACGAGCCCCAGTTCGACGACCGAGCGCCGCAGTTCCGCGGCGGCGGCGACCGGGTCGGTCATCGGCAGGGTGGCCACCGCC
>DATCXL010000640.1:0-4888 GCA_036565825.1 Mycobacteriales bacterium | reverse complement strand
GCGGCGGGCCGAACACCGGCGGGGCCCGACCCGTGCTGGGCCAGGCACTGACATTGACCCTGGTCAGCGGTGAGGAGATCACCATCCGCGCCAACCACGACGCGTACTTGGCCGTCGAGGACAGGCAGAACCCCGACGCGCTCGGACAGTTCGTGGCCGACACCGCCAGCGAGGTCGACGGGATTCGCCTCCTCGAGTCGGTGACCGCCGACGGCCACCGATGGATCAAACGCGAACGGCAACGACGACGCGGCCGGTAGCGGCACAGGCGACCCTTGTGCCGTGGTGGTGCCGCTCATCGCCCTGCCGCATGCGATGCCGCCGCAGCGTGACTTCGGTAATTTTTCTTGCTCTTTGGAAAGACTTTACTACTCCTCTATATCGTGGGGTGCTGATGCCCTGGGTAGTTAGGTCACAGAGGAAGCGAATAAGGTCGCATCGGTCGCTGATGCGGTAGGCGGCTGAGCTGGTGGGGGGGGTGTACGTGGGCGCGGTGGTTGAGGGACCTGCATGGTGTGCGCCGGGATTGGGTCTGCGTGCCGGCAGGTACCCACTGGCGGTCGAGGGGCCGGTCATGGCGGCCGTGGACGCGTTGGTGCCGGGGGTATCGACAGTCAGCCGATATGCCCGGTACTACGGGTTGTACTGGGCGTTGGCCCGCTACGCGGCCGAGCGTGGGCTGGAGATGGATGCGTGTCGAAGACTGGTGCGCCGTGCTGAGGTTTGTCTGGCGGCGGTGTCGCTGAGGCTGGACGACACCGAGAAATGGCCTGGGATGGGGCACGGTGTAGATCAGGTCCGCAAGCTTGGCCTTGGCGGTGCTGATCCACTGTCCGCAGCACGCGACGGGGCAGGGTCCTATTCACCGCGAGTGTGGGGATTCTGGTCGCAGTACGCCGGCCCCTGCGCGGTACTGGGCACTGTCACCGTCGGCAGCAGTGGGCTGCGCCCCGGTCCGCATCCGTGTCCGGATGGAGTTGCCGAGATGTTCGCGCCGTTGCTGGATATGGCTGCCAGAAAGCGGCCTGACCTTGCGGATGTGACAGGCGTAGCCGAACTTGCGATGCAGTACCCCGGTCAGACACCGGACTCCACGGCGCTGGCTGAACTGCTGACCGCGACCAGAGGGGGCAGACACGACCCGGAGGAATGGTTAGGTAACGACAACACTAGGCGAGCGAGCCTGCGCACACTTGCCCGGGCCTGGCAGCTTCACCCAGACGCCGAGACGTGGATGGGGGCGTTCCGCGCGGCCGTTGCCTACGGGCCGACGGCGAACGAGGATCCGTTGCTCGCCAGGGAGCGACGCACCCAGGCGTGGCGGGGGCTGCTACTGCGTCACCTGTCTGTCGGAGCGTGGCGGTGGCTGTGGGCGCTGCTGGTCGACCAGGTGCTGGACGCCGGGAGGACGTCCCGAGCTGAGTTGCATGAGTGGATCGTGAGACTGCTTCCCGACCAGAGCCTGGCCAGTTTCGAGGCAAGCCTGCCCGATCTCGTGGACGGACGAGGTGATCCGCTGCCGGCCGAGGAACAGGCTAGCCACCTCGGCGATGTGGTCGCGCAGGTCGCTGTCCTGCTACTTGGAGCGCGCCGGCCGGCCGACCTCAGCGACTTGGCACGCAGCACCTTTCTCGGTCGGCGCGCGGACAACGCAGCCCATTTTCTGGACCCGGTGTGGGTCGATCATCTGCGAATGGAGTTCTCTGGCCGGTCCGTACGCGAACTCGGGCGCCGACTGGTCGATGACATGCTGGCCCAGTCGCATCGGGTAGCGCTGCGCAAGCTACGGCACAACCAGGACGGTACGATGACGTTGTTCTCCCGACTCCATGAACGCAATGGTTGGTACTTCGCGTCCTCGTCAGAGGGCCGCCACAACATCGGCCTCCGTATCCCGCAGTTGGGTGATCTGGCCCGCCAGGTGGGTTTGTTCTCCGTGGAGGAGCCGGTCACCGCCACCGGTCGTACGCTACTGGACCTGCCATGACCAAACTCGAACACTCGCTTCGGTCACCGCTGACTCTGCTTGGACAGTGGCGGGACCGGCTTGACGGCGCACGGCTGCGTGAGGTCCTGATCATCGGGTACACGCTGGATCTGGCGTTTCTCGAACGCTTCGCCATTGCCACCGCACGCGCACTCGGCGCACGTATCACGGTCCTCGGTGACAGCATGCAGGCGATGCACGATCCGGTCGACGTACGCAGCGCCGGGCGTGACTACCAACACGGCCATGCACGCTGCGCAGGCGCGTTCCATCCGAAACTGGTGCTGCTACTCGGTGACGAACAGGTGTGGCTTGCGATCGGCTCGGGCAACCCGACCGCGTCGGGTTGGGGACACAACCAGGAACTGTGGCTGACCGCTCGCTGCGATCTGGCGGTGGGACCTCAGTTCTTGGTGGATGTCGCGTGCTGGCTCCGCGACCTACACGAAGTCATCATGATACCCACCTGGATCGCGGCCACGCTCACCGAAATCGCCGCGAAAGTGAACCCAGAGCATGTTGATGCGAGCTGGCCGGACGTACGGGTGCTGGGGAATCTGCGCCAATCCCTGCTGGAACAGTTGCCGGTCGGGCCAGCCGATGAGTTGAACCTTGCCGCACCGTTCCACGATCACGGCAGCAAGGTCATAGGTGCGCTGATCAGCCGGTTGCGTCCGAGCGTGGTTCGGGTCGCGATTCAACCCGACTGGACCGTTTTCGATGGCCGTGCGCTGGTCGCGGCCACTGACGCGGTCCGGCATCGTGAGTTCCGGTTGACCGCAAGCGAGCCGCCACAGCATGGCAAGCTCGTCGAGTGGCGGACAGGGACTGGGCGGTTCACAACGCTCACGGGCAGTGCGAATCTCACCGGAGCGGCACTGCTGCGCAGTGTGGCCGATGGCGGCAACTGTGAGCTCGCTGTTCTCGCGCCCTCGGCGAGCAGTCTGCTCCCGACCGGCGCCGCACAGGACGCTCGAGGTGTAGCGGCTCAGGGTTCAACGTGGGATGCCACACGCGCTACGCCCGCTGACTCCGCTGGCGTGACGCTGCTTGGGTGCGCATTAAGCGGCGACACGCTCCTTGTGGAACTCGCCGCACCCGCCGCTGAGCCCGTCACGATCCAGGTGTCCCGCTCCGGCGCACCAGGAAGCTGGCTTGCGGTGGGCGTGCTCCAACCGGGTACCGTCGGCACCCGACTGGTACTGCCGAGCGCCGTCGGGAACGTGGTGCGTGCGGTGGTTGGCGAGGGCCTTAGCCGCGTCGAGTCCGCGCCGGTGTTTGTCACCGACCCGGTTCGTTGTCGACCCCGCCTCGACGTGACCGACGAGCCGCGCCTCGCTCGCATCTACGCTCCCGAGGACATCTTCACCGACCAGACAGTTGCCGCCCGCTTCGCCGACGACCTCAGCCGGCTGAGCATCGAACTACGGTCGAGGGTGGCACGGGCACCTGCCGCACCTACCCCGGTGAGCAAGGTGAGCGCTCCGGCCGCCACCGACCGGTGGGCCGACTACCTCGATGCCTGTGACCGAACTCTGGGAAGAGACCTCTCTCGCCTGGTGTTCCCGAGACCTGACCGGCCGCTTCCGGTCGGATCGGTCGGCCTTATCTGGAGTGTTGACGACATCAGCGACACTGGCGAGGAGGCTGGCGAGGCCGTCGATGAACCAGATACACCGTTGTCGGTGACGGTTCCCGCCATTGAGAGGGATGAACGCGCCAGATACCGCTCTTGGGCCGCTCGCCTGGTACGGACAGTCACCACCGAACGGGAATCCTCACTCGAGGGTGCGCCGGACGCGGACCGAGAACCGCCACTGCCACCTCTGCCGCTGCGTATGCTCGTAACCAGGCTGTATCTTACGTTGCTCGCGGCAGGAATCTGGGGTACGGAATTAGAGTGGAGGGAGGATCTGGGCTGGCTCGTATGGTCTCTCACCCCGTACGAATCTGAGAGCGACGAAACTCCGCCAGAAGGCTTGGATCACCTGCGTGCACTGCTCGCCGTGTGCATGGCCCTGCTCCTTCGTGACACTCGTCTATATGGCGGCGGCGAACTTGATCTCATTACCAGGGAGGCATGGGACTACGCCCGGTACTTGGTTGCCGATGCGAATCCTCAACTCGCCGAGGATCTTCTACTTCCTGCCACGGCGGATCACTCCTTGGCCCCTACCCGCCATGAGGTTGACCGGACCATCGAACTGGCTGGCGAGGCAGAACAGGACCCTCATGCCGTCGTTCGTGCCGAGTTGGAATCCCTCGGTCTGGAACTGACCTTTCGCGCCGGTATCGGGTTTGTGACCGGTGCATTCACCACCCCACGACCGGTGGCTGCCAAGGTGGCCACCATGCTGGGCCGACAGGACGGTGCTGCGGTCATCGCGGCGAACTACCGCCGTGCTGTGCTACTGATGTGGGAGGGACATACCTTCGCCTACACCGACACCAAGGTCCCGGTCTGGCGCCTGTGCACCCTGTCGCCGGCCGCCACACCGATGTCGGTTTGCCTTGGCAATCCCGAAGCACCACTCGGCAAGGCGGCCGGCCAGCTCGCCAAACCATCGCAGCCCGTGTGCGATATCGCCGTCAAGCTCGGTGTCGACCTCACAACCGCCATCACCCTGCTTCGCCGACCGACCAAGTGATCCTGCAGACACAGGTCGTCCTCTCTACGGTCTGCCCTACTTGCCACAAGGCTGGACGATTGCGCTGTGTGGTCAGTCCAGCAGGCGGGCGGTGCGGAGGCGGTCCAGGGCGGTGCCGTCGGCGAGCTCGGCTCTGGCTTCGGGGTGGGCGTGGTAGAAGCGCAGTGCGTGGTAGGCCAGGGCCGGATCGACCGACAGGTACGCCGCCTTGACCACCATGTGCGGGGCGAGTCGGAACTCGTCCTGCTTCCAC
>DATCXL010000349.1:0-2696 GCA_036565825.1 Mycobacteriales bacterium | reverse complement strand
TGCAGTGGCTGGCCCGGCACGGTCTGCTGGACCGGCACATGCTGCTGACCGGCACCACGTCGTTCTTCAACCACTCGGTCACCGAGGTGTCCGCGTCCGATGTGGACGAGCTGGCAGCGGTGTCCGCGCGGACCGGCATCCGCCAGTTCTTCGGCAAGGAACTGCGGGCCCGCTCGGCTCTTGGCACCGCTGCCGAGCACCGTGCCCAGGTGGTCGACCTGCTCACCCGCTACCCGCACGGTGTGGACGGACTGTTCAGCGTGGGGTTGGCCGTCGAGTCCGGCGAGCACTGGCTGCGAACCGGCGCGATGGACCGCGAGCTGGCCGGTTACGCCGCGGAGTTGGTGGCCCGGTTCGACGTGCCGGTCTCCGACCACATCACCGGCGGCACCCTGTTCCGTACCGTCAGCGACTTCCGCCGCCGCGAGGGCTGCGGAGAGGTGCAGTGGCTGGCCCGGCACGGTCTGCTGGACCGGCACATGCTGCTGGCCCACGCGGTGTGGATCGACGACAGCGAGATCCTGGCGGCGGCCGAGTCGGGGGCCAGTGTGGTCACCTGCCCGTCGAGCGGGGCGTTCACCGCCGGTGGGTCGGCGCCGCTGCGCGGTTTCGCCGCGGCCGGGTTGAACGTCGCGCTGGGCACCGACGGGCCGATGGTGAACGACTCGGTGGACATGCTCGGGCAGATGCGTGAGTGCTTCCTGTTGCAGAACGCGAAGTATCTGACCCCGGCCGCGGTTCCCACGTCGGCGTTGTGGGCGATGGGTACCCGTAACGCCGCCCGGGCGCTCGGCCTGTCCGATGTGCTCGGCGAACTGTCCCCCGGGGCGGTCGCCGACGTCGCCGTGTTCGACCTGTCCGCGCCGCGTTACGGCGGGGCGCTGAACCCACCGGTCAACCTCATCCTGTCCGGTGGGGGACCGGACGTGCGGTGGGTGCTGGTCGACGGGCAGGTCGTGGTCGACCCCACCGGTCTGGTCACGATGGACGTCGCCGAGGTGGTCGAAGAGTCCCGCGAGCTCGCCCACCAACTCGCCACCCGCGCCAACCTGCAACCCCGCTGAGGGGCCTCCGGCGTAGAGACTGGGCCGTTTTCGCATGGTTCAGACGGAAACATCGACCTGGCCGGCAGACGACGTCTCCTGTCGTGCCAGGGAAGGTCGGTGACAATGCCGTGGATGCCGCGCCGACAACCGAACGAGCATCACTGAGTGGCTGCCACACCGGGCAGATCGAGAGAGATGTGTGTGGACAGCGCGCTGAGGAAGTCGGGTGCGTCGAAGACCGCGCCGGCGGAGGCGACGCCGCCTGTCCTGGTCTGTCCCGTCAGGAGGCGGTGAACCGCTTCTGCGGCGAGCGGCGCGGTGATCGCGTAGATGTCCCGGCCGCTTGCCGCAGCGCGCCGTTTGACGCCGCCGGAGCTCACGACGACATCGACGACGAAGGTCTGGAGGGATCGCCCGCGCTCGTCGACAGTTGCCGGTGCAGGTGTGTCCGGATCTGACACGTCCCTGGCCGCCTCGACCGTCATGTACGTGCGTACCTCGGGAATGGAAAGGTGGCTGGGGATGGTGACGACATCGGCCATCGTGAATTCTCCGATGACGGTCCGGGTGCCTGTCGGGGCGGGAAAGGTCCACTGGAGGGTCGGAGGGTCGTCGTCGCGGTATTCCAGGCGTCCGTTGGTGTAGCGGACGCGCTGGCCGTTGCGGCGTTGCCGGGAGACCTTGCTCGCGGCGCGGGTCCCGGCCGTGGGGTGCCAGTTGCTCAGCCAGTACGCGATGTGCGCCTCGTCGGCCGCTGTCCAGTCGCCCATCGCCGTGGTGGCCAGCAGGTCTCCGAGGCCGCCAAAGAAGGCCATCGCGGGGACGACCACGGTGCCCGCGGCGCGGGCGCGGTCGGCGAAGTGCGTGAACGTGTCCACGTTGGCCTCGATCTCGGCCGCCACGTCCACGTACGGGATCCCGGCCCGCAGTGCCGCCTCGATCACCGGGCCGGCGGTCGCGGCGAACGGCCCGGCGGAGTTGATCACGGCCGCCGCGCCGTCCAGCGCGCGGTCGAGTGAGGCCGGGTCGTCGACCGACGCCGACCGAACGTCGAGCCCCGGATGGGACGCCGCCAGCGCCTGTAGCTTGTCCGCGTCGCGGCCGGAGAGGATCGGAACGAATCCGCGATCCCGGAGCTCCGCCACCACAAAACGCCCAGTGTGCCCGTAGGCGCCGAACACCGCCACGGTGTGACTCGAACCCATCAGCTCTCCCGCACGCTCGAACGATCCACGCACGGATATCGTCGTGGCAGTGGCCCGCAGAGCGCGAGTGGCTGGAACGCCACGGTGCATACAATTTTGGACATGGGTGTTGTTGCGCTGGCCGTCACCGACGGGATGCTGCACTTCGAGCTGGCGGTGGCGTACGAGGTCTTCGGCGCCGCGCTTTCCGGCCTGGCCGACCAGTGGTACGAGGTCTCCCTGTGTGGTTCGGGCGCCGTGAGTGTCGGCCGGTTCCGGCTGGAGCCCGACAGCGGCCTGGACCAGCTCGCACGCGCCGACACCGTGGTCATCCCCGCGTGGTCGGATGTCGACGAGGACCCGCCCGCGGACCTGGTTGACGCGGTGCGGGCGGCCTACGACGCGGGCGCCCGGGTGGCCTCCCTGTGTACGGGCGCCTTCGTGCTGGCCGCCGCCGGCCTGCTGG
>DATCXL010000345.1:0-3648 GCA_036565825.1 Mycobacteriales bacterium | reverse complement strand
CCGGCGGCGACTGGCGCTGCCGCTGCTCGCCGGACTCAGTGGGTTGGCGGTTCCGGTCGCCATCTACCTCGCGGTGAACGCTGGCCGACCGTCGGCGCATGGCTGGGCCACCGCGATGTCGACGGACACGGCGTTCGCGCTGGGCATGCTGGCCCTGGTCGGGCTTCCGCTCCAACAGCGCCTACGCACCTTCATCCTCACCGTGCTCGTGGTCGACGACCTCGCCTCGCTCGGCGTCATCGCCACCGTCTACAGCGGACACCTCGCGGTGGGGGCGCTTCTGGTCGCGATTGGACTGTTCGGCGTGGTCCTGCTGGTGCGTGCCGTCGGTGTTCACCACGGCGGCGTGTACGCACTGCTGGGTGTGGCGATGTGGGTCGCGCTGTTCGAGTCCGGCGTCGAACCGCTCGTGGTGGGCCTGGCCATGGGGTTGTTGACCTATGCCTATCCGGCCGGCCGCGGTGAACTTGAGCGGGCCAGCGACCTGTTCCGACTGTTCCGCGAACAGCCGACTCCCGAACTGGCGCGGTCGGCACGGACCGGTCTCGGCGCGGCGATCTCACCGAACGACCGGCTCCAACAGATCTACCACCCATGGACCAGCTACCTGATCGTGCCGCTGTTCGCCCTTGCCAACGTCGGGGTGGTGATCGACGGCAGCGTGCTGGCCCGCGCGTTCACCTCGCCGATCACGCTGGGGATCCTGTGCGGTTACGTCGCCGGCAAGCCGGTCGGGATCGTGGTCGCCACCTGGCTGGTCACCCGGCTGAGCCGCGGCCGGGTGCGCCCGCCGGTTGGTTGGGCGGCCGTGGTGGGCGGCGGCGTGATCGCCGGAAACGGCCTGACCCTGTCGCTGCTGATCGCGACCCTGGCATTCAACGGTTCGCAACTTGAGGATGCCAAGATCGGCACCCTCAGCGCGGCGCTGGTGGCCTCGGTAGCTGGCTGGGTGGTGTTCCGCATCATCGCGCTGCTTCCGACGGACCTGCGTGCCCGCGCGTTGCTCGGCACCGCCGAACCCGTGCTGGACCTCGCCGTGCCCGTCGATCCGGAGCGTGACCACGTGCGGGGGCCCGAGGAGGCACCGGTGACCGTGGTCGAGTACGGCGACTTCGAATGCCCGTACTGCGGTCAGGCGGAACCGGCCGTCCGGGAGTTGCTGGCCGACTTCGGTGACGTCCGCTACGTCTGGCGTCACCTGCCCCTCACCGACGTCCACCCGCATGCGCAGCTCGCCGCGCAGGCAGCGGAAGTCGCCGCCGAGCAGGGGGCGTTCTGGGAGATGCACGACCTGCTACTCGACCACCAGGGCGACCTACAGGTGTCCGACCTGGTACGCCACGCCGAACAACTCAGCCTTGACATCGAACGCTTCCAGGACGACCTCCAACGCGGTGTCGGCGTCACCCGGGTCGCCGAGGACGTCGACTCCGCCGACCTGGCGGCCGTGGCGGGCACACCAACGTTCTTCGTCAACGGACGCCGACACCACGGCGCCTACGACATCACCGCCCTGTCCAACGCCGTCCGCGTCGCCCGCGCCAGCGCCCGCACGAAACGCTGACGGGCGTTCACCAACCCGTGTGTGCTCACACGAACGACCGCAAGGACCCTGGGAAACCCTGGAGCGAGCGCTCACCAGGGCCGGTACGGTCCAATCATGCGCGTAACAGGACGAAATCGTGAAACGTCGTACATAAGCAGTGTGATGCCGGCATAGTGGTCTCGCCACTCGGTCAGGAGGGGTGGTGGTCGACCGATCCACATCGGCGCCCATTCTCTACGACGTAAGGCTTCTATGGCTATCCCACGCTTCATCCGCTGGCATGCGACCCAGATCGGCTACGGTGCTCTCGCGCTTTCCGCCGCGATGGTGGTGGTCCCCGCGACACCGGCTGCCGCGGCACCGGCACGGCCGGACATCGCAGTCACAAATATCGCATCACGATCCACCATCATCCCCGGCACAGTCTTCACCATCGGAGTCTTCATACAGAACGTCGGCAGCGACACCTCCGGTCCGGTCACCGTGGCCCTGACCGGGCCGAGTTCGGTATCTGCGGCTACCAACTTCAACCCCGGCCCTCCGTGGACCTGCACCGGTGCGGCGTCCACCTGGATATGCGAACACGCGCCGCTCGCGGCCGGCGAGATCGCGGCCCCGGTGAACCTGTCCTTCCAGGCGGACACCGCGGTGCCCGGTGACGTACTGACCTTCACCGCGGCTGCGGCGCCGGAACCTGGTGAGGATTCGATCAGCAACAACATGCGGCAGGGAAACATCGACGTCATCGCACCGGGCGTCATCCGGGGCACCCTGTGGCTCGACACCAACCGCGACGGGCAGCGCCAGCCGGATGAACCTCGCGTGTCGAGCGACACGCCCGGCATGATCAGTATCACCGCCAGCCCGCGGACCAACCCGGACGACACCGTGCCCCCGCGCGGGGAAGGGTTCGCTGAGACGGACGGCACGTACTCGATGACCCTCGAACCCGGCAACTACGTCCTTCTCGTGCAGGTCGATCGGCAGGTGTTCCAGTTCACCGCGCCCGACGTCGGTGACGACGCGACCGATTCGGACCTGGTCCAGTTCCAGAGCGCCGAACTCGTTCGCGCCGGGCTGAGCGACCTCATCAGGCTGACAAGTGGCGGCGAAGTGGTCGTTGATGCCGGCCTCGCACCCGTCTCCTGAACTGACCCTGCTGCGTGTGCCACGGCTCGGTCATGTCGATCGGACCGTGGCACGCCTTGGGCCAGACACCCTGACGGTGTGCGCGCTCCGCTGACACCGAATCCGTGGGGGAAGGCTCAGTCGTGGGCGGCTGCCTGTGCGACCTGTTCCAGGCGGGCCCGGTAGGTGTCCCACCACGCCTGGTCGCCGGGTGCCACGTTGGGGTTGGCCTCGCGCAGCCCGACGGCACCGTCGACGAGTTCTCGGACGATGTCGGCGTGCCCGGCGTGCCGATGGGTCTCGGCGATCACGTGCACCAGGATCCGGTGCAGGGTCGCCTCCCGCCGATCCTCCGGCCACCACGGCACCCGGCAGACCGCGCCCAGGGCCAGCGCGTCGATGGTGGCGTCCGCGTGTGCCCACGCCCGGTGATACAGCCCGACGATCTGCTCGCGTGACTCGTCGGCGGTGGCCCACATGTCCGCGTTGGGTTCGGCGTCGTCCCACCAGGGCAGCGGCTCGACGGACGGCCGGCCGAAGGGCTCGCCGAAGTACCCCAGTTCGACACAGGCCAGATGCTTGACCAGCCCCAGCAGGTTGGTGCCAGTCGGGGTCATCGGGCGCCGGATGTCGTACTCCGAGAGCCCGTCGAGCTTCCACACCAGCGCCTCACGGGCCACCTGGAGGTAACGGTGTAGATCCGCCTTCAGTTCCGATTCGGTCATGCGGGGCACCCTGCCACGACCCACCGACAGTTTCCTGGCCGGTGGCTCTCCAGCGGCTGCCAACATCCGCAGAGCCCGCTCCGGTTGCCCGAGGGCATGTTCAACGAGGCGGTCCATCGTGGTTCGGACACCACACCTCCGTAAGATTTGCCAGCCCCGGAGGCGAGACTCGAACTCTGGCCTCCCCGACCGACCGCCGGCCCACCGGAGCACGCCCGGTCGAATCACGAACGGAGCGTGTGCCATGTT
>DATCXL010000333.1:0-7156 GCA_036565825.1 Mycobacteriales bacterium | reverse complement strand
GGCGGTGGCTGTGGTGGACCGCCCACAGGACCAACCGTTGTCGGCCACCGACGGAATGGTGACCGCCACTCCGGGCCTGCTGCTCGCGGTGCTGGCGGCGGACTGTGTCCCGGTGTTGATGGCCGATCCGGTGGCCGGTGTGGTGGCCGCCGCACACGCCGGCCGATCCGGAGCCGCCGCCGGTGTCGCCCTGCGGGTGCTGGCGGCCATGGTCGACCTGGGCGCAGAGCCGGGTCGGGTCGAGGTTCTACTCGGCCCTGCGGTGTGTGGCCGGTGCTACGAGGTTCCGGCCCAGATGGCCGAGCAGATCGAGGCCGTCCTGCCCACCAGCGCCTGCCGGACCAGACGCGGCACCACCGGGCTGGACCTGCGGGCCGGCATGGCCACCCAGTTGCTCGCACACGGGGTCGGATCCGTGGTCCGTGACTCCCGATGCACGGTCGAGGACGACTCACTGTTCAGCTACCGCAGAGATGGCGTCACCGGCAGGCACGCCGGACTCGTATGGTTGACCGGTGAAGGCGGCGCATGTGTATCCTGACCCGCCCGAAGACCGGCGGGCAGCACGGTTGGCGGCCAACCTCGCCGCGGTTCGGGAGCGGATCGCGGCCGCGTGCGTGGCGGCGGGTCGCTGGCCGGGCGATGTCACGCTCATCGCGGTGACCAAGACCTTCCCGGTCGAGGACGTGCGCCGGTTGGTCGCACTGGGAGTCACCGACTTCGGCGAGAACCGTGACCAGGAGGCGAGGAGCAAGGCGGCGGCGGTGCCTGGCGTGCGGTGGCACTTCGTGGGCAGGTTGCAGCGCAACAAGGCGCGCAGCGTGGCGTCCTACGCCGACGTCGTGCACAGCGTGGACCGGGCCGAGCTGGTGGACACGCTCGAGACGGCCTCAGCCGGGGTCCGCGACCACCCACTGACCGTGTTGGTACAGGTCAACCTCGATGCCGACCTCGATCCCCGGCGCGGTGGGGTCAGGCCGGTCGACGTTCCGGCCCTGGCAGACCGGATCGCGATCGCCGACCACCTGCACCTGGCCGGGGTGATGGCGGTGGCACCGCTGGGCGAACAGGCCGACGCCGCGTTCGCACGGTTGGCCGAAGTGTCGGCACGACTGCGCACGGTGCACCCTGACGCCGCTATGGTGTCGGCGGGGATGAGTGGTGACTTCGAGGCGGCGGTCCGACACGGTGCGACACACACGCGTGTCGGAACGGCGTTGCTCGGAGGAAGGGGGAGTCTTGTCGGGTAGTGTCGCCAGGGGATACAGGCTCCCTGCTCACCAGCGCGCATCCGAGGAGGACACCCCAATGGCAGGCGCCATGCGCAAGATGGGTATCTACCTCGGCCTCGTCGAGGACGACGAACGTAGCCACGTCGACGAGTACGACGAGTACGACGAGTACGCCGGGGAGGCCGAGGTCACCCCGGTGCGCCGGGAGCGCGCCGCGGTGCGGAGGTGGGGGGAGGAGTCGTTGTCGGCTGCGGTCGAGGCGGTCGGTGAGGAGGCTCCGGGCTATCGGATCACCACGCTGCACCCGCGCACGTACAATGAGGCGAGGACGATCGGCGAGCACTTCCGTGAGGGCGTTCCGGTCATCATGAACCTTACAGAGATGGACGACGCAGATGCCAAGCGCTTGGTCGACTTCGCTGCGGGGCTCATTTTTGGGCTCCGAGGGGACATTGATCGAGTGACGAACAAGGTCTTCCTACTCTCGCCGCAGAACGTCCACGTCACCGCTGAAGACAAGGCCCGTATCGCCGAGGGCCGCTTCTTCAACCAGAGCTAACGCAGGACGCACGTGGCCATATTTTGGGAAGTTGTCTCCTTTCTTCTACTTGTCTTCTTGTTGTTGCTGTTGGCCCGTTTGGTCTTTGACTACGTGATGATGTTCGCGCGCCGTTGGAGACCCGGCGGGACCGTCGCGGTCGGGCTCGAGGTGGTGTACTCGGCCACCGACCCACCCCTGAAGGCCCTCCGGAGGCTCATCCCGCCACTGCGTCTGGGAAACTTGAGCATCGACCTGGGGTTTATGGTGCTTGTCATCATGGTCTACATCCTCCGGGGTGTGGCCCAGGGGCTGGCGCAGTAGGCCCTCAGGTCAGCCATTGAGCCGTCCAGAGTCGTCACGAGGTGATCAACGGATGCCGCTAACCCCTGCGGATGTGCACAACGTCGCGTTCAAGAAGCCGCCCATAGGCAAACGTGGGTATGACGAGGATGAGGTCGATGCGTTCCTCGACCTGATCGAGGCGGAACTCGCCCGGCTGATCGAGGAGAACAACGACCTGCGTGCGCAGGTCGACGATCTCCAACACCGACCGATGCCGGTGGGGCCACCGCCCATGTCTGCCCCGCACGCACCACCACCGGTACCCGAACCGATGCCGGCGCCACCGCCTCCACCGCCGCCACCGGCGCAGATGCAGCAGGCCTCGTCCGACCACGGCCAGGCCGTGCGGATGCTCGCGTTGGCTCAGGAGACCGCCGAGAAGTACGTTACCGACGCCAAGGCCGAGGCAGACCGCCTCATGTCCGACGCCCGGTTGAAGTCTGACCAGATCCTCACCGACGCACGAACCAAGGCCGACACGATGCTCACCGACGCCCGTAACAGGGCCGAGTCGATGGAGCGTGACGCGCGGACCAAGGCGCAGCGGTTGGAGCAGGACGCCGAGCGCAAGCACACCGAGATCATCAGCGGGTTGGAGGAGAAGAAGGCGGTCCTGGACAAGCAGATCGAGGGGCTGCGGACCTTCGAGCGGGAGTACCGGACCCGCCTCAAGTCGTACCTGGAGTCGCAGTTGCGAGACCTGGACGGACGCGGGTCAGCCGAACCGACCAAGGGTCCGCAGACGGCGCCGCCCAGCGCCGCGCCGCCCGGTGCTCCGGCCGGTGCCCCCACCGGTTCCTACGCCCCGCCGTACGGCCGACCCATGGGCCCGCAGGGCGCCAACCGCAGCGCGTAGCTCAGCGTGATTGTCTTCAGCTTCACCCTTGTGCTGGCAGCGTTGGGCCTGCTCGTGGTGGGTCTGCTCGGCGCCAGTCAGATCCTCATCTGGGGTTCGATCGCGGCGAGTGCCACGGCTGGTCTCTGTCTGGTCGTCGCGGTCGTCCAGCAGCGTCGCGCTGGCCACGGCGACCCGGCGGTCACCCCGCCGGGAGTCGTCGACCTCCAGGTGGACGCACCGACGATGGTGGTCAGGCCGGTGGCGGGGGAGCCGGCGTGGGCACCACAGGTCGATGCGCCAGGAACGCAGCCATGGGACGCATCGCCCGGACATGGCGAACCGTCCGGTACCGACCCGGAGCGACCTGCCCGCCACCAGCAGGATGGAGACTCCGGGCGGACCATCACCGAGGAGAGTGTGGACGGCTCCTTCGACGACCCGCCCGACGAGCCGGTGGAGGAGCACGCGTCAGCGATCGACGTGCTGCGCACCGCGGACCTCGCCTACGACGTTCTGGTGGTCGACGGCCGACCGCGGTACCACCTCGTCGACTGCGCGCACCTGCGTGACCGGGAGTCCGTGCCGTTGCCGTTAGGCGAGGCTCGCGAGACCGGCTTCACGCCCTGCTCGCTGTGTCGGCCGGACGGCACCCTGGCCGCCCGGACCCGGGAGCGGTTCGGTCACGAGTGACCGCACCGTCGCACCCCGTCGCCCGTGATCTGTCGCGTCTCGGGCGTTGAGGACTGTGGGGTAGAGCCGAGCTCCCTGCCACAGTAGGTGGCACACGGCACGCCTGCCACCTCGTACTGCGAGCCCTCGCCAGGGCTTCGCCCCGGCGAGGGCTCAGGATCGAACCAACTACGCTCGACGTAGGGCGAAGTTCAGCCCCAGGTCGGCCGCCCGCAGCACCGGCACGTCGGGCTCCGGGGCGCCCTCGGTGAACGTACTGGCGAGGACCTCTCCGGCCACTGCGGCACCGTGTTGACGCAACGCCTCGGCGACCTCGCCGTCGGCCTGCCACCACAGCGTGATCCGGTCGGTCACCTCCAGGCCAGTCGCCTTACGCGCCTCCTGAACGGTGCGGACCACCTCTCGGGCGATACCGGCCCGACGCAGTTCCGGAGTCATGGTCAGGTCCAGCGCGACCGTCTCACCGGCCTCGCTCGCCACCGCCCAGCCCGAACGCGGCGTTTCGGTGATCAGCACATCCTCCTCGGACAGCGACACCTGTTCGCCGGCGACGGTGACGCTGGCCGCTCCGGTCGCGCGCAGATCGGCGACCAACCGGGTGGCCTCGGCCGCACCGATCGCCTCGGCCACCGCTCTGGTACCCGAGCCGAACCGCCTGCCCAGCGACCGGAAGTTCGGCTTGACCACCACGTCCACCAGGCTGTCCGCGCCGTCGACAGCATCGGCCAACCCGCTCAGTGAGGTGACGTTGAGTTCCTCGGCGACCTGGGCGCGCAGTTGTTCGGGCAGCCGGTTCCAACCCGGCGCCGCGACCAGCGCCCGACCAAGTGGCTGGCGGGTACGCACTCCCGACTGGGCACGGGCGGCCCGACCGAGTTCGACCAGCCGGCGCACCAGCGCCATTCCGGTACGCAACGACTCGTCGCGCAGCGCCGGGTCGGCTCGCGGCCAGCTCGCCAGGTGCACCGAGTCCGGTGTGCCGGGCAGCACGTCGGCGACCAGCGACTTCCACACCGCGTCGGTGACAAACGGGGTGAACGGAGCCATCAATCGGGTCAGCGTGTCCAGACACTCGTGCAGGGTGTACAGCGCGGCGCGGTCACCATCCCAGAACCGGCGCCGGGACCGTCGCACGTACCAGTTCGACAGCTCGTCGACGAACTGCGCCAGCCGGCGCCCGGCCCGCAACGTGTCGAACCGTTCCAGTGCGTCGTCCACCTCGGCCACCGTGTCCTGCACCTCGGCCAGCGCCCACCGGTCGAGCAGCGGTCGGTCGGCTGGGGCAGGAGCCTGCTCGGCGGCAGGGTCGAACCCGCCGGTGTCCGCGTACAGGGTGAAGAACGACGCGGTGTTCCAGTAGGTGAGCAGGACCTTCCGGACGATCTCTTCGAGCACCGCGTGGCCGACCCGACGGGAAGCCCAGGGCGACCCGGAGCAGAGCATGAACCAGCGCACCGCGTCGGCACCGTGTCGGTCCATCAGTGGGATCGGCTCGATGATGTTGCCCAGGTGCTTGCTCATCTTCCGGCCGTCCTCGGCCAGGATGTGGCCGAGGCACAGTACGTTGCGGTAGGACGACCGGTCAAAGACCAGCGTGCCTACCGCCATCAGGGTGTAGAACCAGCCGCGGGTCTGGTCGATGGCCTCGGCGATGAAGTCCGCCGGGTAGGACGCCTCGAACTCGGCCTGGTTGTGGTGCGGCGCACCCCACTGGGCGAACGGCATCGAGCCGGAGTCGTACCAGCCGTCGATGACCTGCGTAACCCGGGTTGCCGACCGACCACAGGACGGGCAGTCGAAGCTGATCTCGTCCACGTACGGCCGGTGCGGGTCCAGCCCGGACAGGTCGCGACCGGCCAGTTCGGACAGTTCGGCACGTGAACCGACGCAGGTCTGGTGGCCGTCCGGGCAGCGCCAGATCGGCAGCGGGGTGCCCCAGTACCGGTCCCGCGACAGGGCCCAGTCCACGTTGTTGTCCAACCAGTCCCCGTACCGGCCGTGCTTGATCGTTTCCGGGTACCAGTTGGTCGACTCGTTCTCCCGCAGCAGCGCGTCCTTGATCGCGGTCGTACGGATGTACCAGGACGGCAGCGCGTAGTACATCAGCGGGGTGTGGCAACGCCAGCAGTGTGGGTAGGCGTGCTCGTATGGCAGTTCCCGCAGCAGCAAACCGCGCGCGTGCAGGTCTGCGACCAACGGACGGTCGGCCGCCTTGAAGAACATTCCGCCGACCAACGGAAGGTCGGCGCGGAAGCGCCCGTCGGGGTCGACGGGGTTGACCACCGGCAGTCCGTACCGGCGGATGGCGGCGAGGTCGTCGGCGCCGAAAGCCGGGGCCTGGTGCACCAGCCCGGTGCCGTCCTCGGTGGTGACGTAGTCGGCCAGGATCACGAGGTGTGCGTCGGGGATGTCGACCAGGTCGAAGGGGCGTGCGTAGGTGGTGCGTTCCAACTCGCGACCGGGCATCCGGTCGAGCACCTCGGCGTGTTCGCCCAGCACCGACCGGTACAGCGGCTCGGCCACCACGAAGGTGCCCTCGTCGGTGTGCGCCACCACGTACTCGACGTCCGGGTGCACCGCGACCGCGGTGTTGGACACCAGCGTCCACGGGGTGGTCGTCCACACCAGCAGGTCGGCCCGGCCAGCCCACCGGCCACTGGTCGTCGGGAACCGGACGAAGACCGAGGGATCGGTGACCGTCTCATATCCCTGTGCCACCTCGTGGTCCGACAGGCCGGTGCCGCAGCGTGGGCAGTACGGCGCGACCCGGTAGTCCTCCTGCAGCAGACCGTTGGCGTGGATCTGCTTGAGTGACCACCACACCGACTCGACGTACTCGGGATCCATGGTGCGGTAGGCGTGGGCATAGTCGGCCCAGTAACCCATCCGCTCGCTCATCTGCTCGAACACGTCCACGTGCCGTTCCACCGAGGCCCGACAGCGCGCGTTGAACTCGGCGATGCCGAACGCCTCGATGTCCTTCTTACCGGTGAACCCGAGTTCCTGCTCGACCGCGATCTCCACCGGCAGGCCGTGGCAGTCCCATCCGGCCCGACGGGGTACGTGGTACCCCTTCATCGTCTTGAAACGGGGGAAGACGTCCTTGAAGACCCGAGCCTCGATGTGGTGGGTGCCCGGCATGCCGTTGGCCGTGGGTGGCCCCTCGTAGAAGACCCACGGTGGACCCTGCTCGGTGTGTTCCAGGCTGCGCTGGAACACCTTGGCGTCACGCCAGCGGGTAAGGACCTCCTGCTCCAGGGTGGGCAGATCGACGTGCGCGGGCAGTGGCCTGAACGGTCGTGACGGTCGAGACGGGGTGGACATGCCTTTGGTCTCCTCCTCCGGCGGGCCTTCGAATCCTGGTGGACACGGGTCCGGCGGAGGGACGACGGTCGGGTGACCGCCGCGGTACCACCCTCCTTGGTGGCCCGGGACGGACCACCCTCTCGTTCGGTCACCGGTTCTACTGAGGCGACCCGACCGCCCACACCGGCCTGGCCCTGGTCCCACTCA
>DATCXL010000068.1:0-11475 GCA_036565825.1 Mycobacteriales bacterium | reverse complement strand
GTGGAGAAGGAACTGACCACCACCCTGCTGATGGAACCGACCGGCACGGTCACACTGACCACCGCACTGTGGGCGACCACCAACGGCGAGGCACTCGACTACACCGCCGCCGCGCCCTACGGCGTGGCACTGATCCTGATCGGCGTCCTTCCGGCCTACCTGCTTGCCCGCCGCACCCTGCGCGTGCTTCGCTGATCCGCCCCCGAGCCAGTTCGCGGCAAAACCAACTGTGTCAACGGTGTCGGAGTGGGAGGGGCGCGAAAACCCTTTCCCAGGCGCTCGTGGGGCCGGTTACAGTGCGGGCTCCCCGCGGACAGGTAGGGCCCATGCGGATCACCGAACTCGACCCGGGCGCGATGTCCAAGCGAGACATGCGGGACTGGCACGAGATGAACCTGGCCGCCCGCCGGATCGACCTGCCCGACGACCCGCCGCCGGCATACGCACATTCGGTTCGCTGGCTGATGCCGCCCGACGAGGGTGAGCGGCGCTGTTGGTTCGCCCGGGGCGGCGATGGCCGACTGCTCGGCGGGGTGGTGCTGACCCGGCACGGGCACGAGAACGCCCACCTCGCCCACATGGACCTGCGGGTGCACCCGGACACCCGATGGCAGGGGGTCGGGCGGGCCCTGTTCGACACGGTTGGCCAGGCGCTGGTCGGTCAGGACGTGACCATGCTGTCCACCACCTTCCTCGCCGCTGTCAGGCAGGGCCACCTGGACCGGTGACGCACTGGTCGAGGGCGCAGGGCACCATGCCCGGCCCGGCATAATGGGAGGGTGGCTCCAGCACGCAGGTTGTACGCGCGACGACCGCCCGTACACGGTGCCGGACACACTGGAGGAGTTGGCCGGACCGACGAGCGGCCGGGTCACCCTGCCCAAACATCTGGACTGGTCCGAACAACGCACCTACAACCTGGACGAACCAGCCGAACTGGGCCTGATGTACGAAGTGGTACTGCGCGAGTCCGTGGCTGACGACGACCTTCGCCGCTTCCTGAACGCCAGCATCCTGCGCCGGATCTGGCTGCGGCTGTTCCTGCCCCGCCAGGTGCACCAGGCATGGGAGGACCGCTTCCCCGAACTACGGCCGGACATCCCGGCACCACGATCAGGCGGCTGGGCATGGACCTGTTTCACCAGCGACTGACCAGAGTCGCGTTGGCTGCCGCCGGACAGTACGGCTTCTGCCTGGCCGGCGGTTACGCGGTCGCCGCGTACGGATTCGTGAACCGTCTGTCCGAGGATGTGGACCTGTTCACGACGATGGTGGCAGAACGCGATTTTCCGACTGCTGTCGAGGCGGTGGTCGTCGCGCTGAAGACCGACGGTCTGGACGCGACGGTGACCATGAATGCGGGAAGCTTCGCCCGGGTGGAGGTGTCCGACCCGGCCACCGGCGAGAATGCCAAACTGGAGCTGGGCGTGGACTGGCGAGCCCACCCGCCGACCCGGTTGGAGATCAGCCCGGTGCTACACCCCGACGACGCGGTGGCCAACAAGATGTGCGCACTTTTCGGTCGAGCCGCTGTTCGTGACTACATCGACGTGGATGGGGTGCTGGCCTCCGGCCGGTACCGGCTGGAGGAGTCGCTGCGGTTGGCCGCGGATCACGACCCCGGCTTCGACGCCACCATGTTCGCCGAGACACTGGGCGCAGCGCGCCGGCTACCCGACTCGGCCTTCGTGCCCTACGGGCTGGCCGGGGCCGAGGCCACCGCGCTACGGGATCGACTGGTCGGCTGGTCCGCCAGGATCATCGCGAGTGGCCCTCCCCCATCTCGTCGCGGAGAATGTTCTTGATCCGGAAGGACAGGTCGGGTTCTCCCTGAACGACCCGACCCAGGACGGACGGGGTCGACGCCCCCCTGCCGACCGACCTCGGTCGCGGCGAGTTGTCGCAGGAGCTCAAGCGCGGTAGTTACCCGCTCGTCAGGGATGTCGTCGACCAGTTGCCGCAACTCATCGCGGTCGGCGCTGATCACGCGCTGACTCTACGACCACTCCGGGGCGGCTCTCATCGACGCGGCGGTCACCATGAACCAGACCCCCACACCGCCGTGAAGCGGCAGCGACCGTCAGAAGCCCAGGCGGCGGAGTTGGCGGGGGTCGCGCTGCCAGTCTCGGGCCACCTTCACGTGCAGGTCCAGGTAGACCCGGCTGCCCAGCAGCGCCTCGATCTGGTGGCGGGCCACGGTGCCGACCTGCTTCATCCGTTCCCCCCTGCTACCCAACACGATCGCCTTCTGGCTGGGCCGCTCCACGTAGACGGTGGCGTGGATGTCGACCAGGTCGGTGCGACCGTCGCGCGGGGCCATCTCCTCAACCGTCACCGCGATCGAGTGCGGCAACTCCTCCCGCACCCCCTCCAGGGCGGCCTCCCGGATCAGTTCGGCGACCAGGGTCTCCTCCGGTTCGTCGGTCAGCTCCCCCTCGGGGTAGAGCGGCCGGCCTTCGGGCAGGGTGGACACCAGCAGGTCGGCCAGCACCCGGACCTGGAACCCGCTCACCGCCGACACCGGCACCAGGTCGGCGAACTGCGCCAGGCCGCTGAGCGCGACCAACTGTTCGGCGACCCGTTCTTTGGACACCAGGTCGGTCTTGGTGATCACGCCGATGATCGGGGTGCGGCGCCCCATCTGGGACAGTTCGCGAGCGATGTACCGGTCCCCCGGCCCTACCTTCTCGTTGGCCGGCACACACAGGCCAACCACGTCCACCTCGGCCCAGGTGGCTCGCACCACGTCGTTGAGGCGTTCACCGAGCAGGGTGCGGGGTTTGTGCAGGCCCGGGGTGTCAACCACAACAAGCTGGGCATCCGGACGGTGCAGGATGCCGCGTACGGCGTGCCGGGTGGTCTGCGGTCGCGTGCTCGTGATAGCGATCTTGGTACCGACCAAGGCGTTGATCAGGGTGGACTTGCCGGCGTTCGGCCGGCCCACGAAGCATGCGAATCCGCTGCGGAAGGTCACGGCGGCATTCTCCCCCATGCCCGGCACGCCACGACCACGTGGAGTAATTCCAAATCTTGACTGACTCCAGATTAGCTGTCATGATCATGTCCATGTCACGCATCGATCCCGCCGCCGACCGGTTGGCCGCGGCCGGGTTGCGGGTGACCGCACCCAGGGTCGCCGTGCTCGACGCCATCGCGCCGGGCGAGCACCTCGACGCCGACACCGTCGCGCGCAGGGTCCGCGACCACATCGGCAGTGTGTCCACCCAGGCGGTGTACGACGTGCTCCGAGCGCTGACCATCGCGGGCATGCTGCGTCGGATCGAGCCGGCCGGTAGCCCCGCCCGCTACGAGAACCGGGTCGCCGACAACCATCACCACCTGGTGTGTCGGTCCTGCGGCGCGATCGCCGACGTGGACTGCGCGACCCGCGTCACCCCGTGTCTGACGCCCTCTGACCTGGCCGGCTTCGTCATCGACGAAGCTGAGGTCACGTTCTGGGGTCTCTGCCGCGACTGTTCCAGAGGCAGAAGCCCGATCCAGGATTCCTGAACCGTACAGAAGGGAAGCACACATGACCGAACGCCCACCGGTCAGTACGACCGACTCCGGCATCCCGGCGGCCAGCAACGACCACTCACTGTCCATCGGCCCGAACGGACCCCTGCTGATGCAGGACCACTATCTGGCCCAGAAGATGGCGGCGTTCAACCGCGAGCGCATTCCCGAGCGGGTACTCCACGCCAAGGGTGGCGGCGCCTTCGGTTACTTCGAGACCACCGAGGACGTCAGCCAGTACACCAAGGCGAAGGTGTTCGCCAAGGGCGCCCGCACCAGGATTCTGATCCGCGTCTCCACCGTCGCCGGTGAATCCGGCTCGGCCGACACGGTGCGCGACCCGCGTGGTTTCGCCATCAAGTTCTATACCGAGGACGGGAACTACGACCTCGTCGGCAACAACACGCCGATCTTCTTCATTCGTGACCCGCAGAAGTTCTCCGACCTCATCCACTCGCAGAAGCGCCGCGCGGACACCCATCTGCGGGACCACAACATGCAGTGGGACTTCTGGACGCTCTGCCCGGAAAGCGCCCACCAGGTCACCTTCCTGATGACAGACCGGGGCACCCCGCGCACCTGGCGGCACATGAACGCCTACGGCAGCCACACCTACATGTGGATCAACGCCGCAGGTGAGAAGTTCTGGGTCAAGTACCACTTCAAGACCGAACAGGGCATCGAGAACTTCACCGGCTCCGACGCCAAGGCGATGACAGCCGAGGACCCGGACTTCCACCTGCGTGACCTGCGCGAGACCATCGCCAGCGGTCAGGAGGTCGGTTGGCGGCTGGAGATGCAGATCATGCCGTTCGCCGACGCGGCGAACTACCGGTTCAACCCGTTCGACCTTACCAAGGTCTGGCCGCACGCCGACTACCCGCCGATCACCGTCGGTCGGATGGTGTTGAACGAGAACCCGGAAAACTACTTCACCCAGATCGAACAGGCGTCGTTCGAACCGGCCAACATGGTGCCGGGAATTGGCCCGAGCCCGGACAAGGTGCTGCAGGGACGGATTCTGTCCTACCCGGACGCGCACCGGTACCGCATCGGCACCAACTACCTCCACCTGCCGGTGAACCAGCCGAAGAACGAGGTGCACTCCTACAACGTGGATGGCGCCATGCGGTACACCAACCCGAGTGAGCCGCTGTACTCGCCGAACACCTTCGGCGGCCCGGTGGCGGATCCCGCGCTGTACGAGCACGACGGTTACGAGATCACCGGCGAGATCATGCGCAGCGCGTACAGGCTGCACGCCGAGGATGACGACTTCGGCCAGGCCGCCACGTTGTACCGCGAGGTGCTGTCGCCGACCGACCGCGACCACCTGGTTGACAACATCGTCGGGCACGTGCGGCAGGGCGTGACCCCCGACATGGTCGAGCGGGTCATCCAGTACTGGCGCAACGTCGAACCAGACCTGGGCGCCCGGGTGGCCAAGGCGCTGGGCAACGACGCCTGACACCGGTTCTGGCAGTACGAGACTGCCCGCGGAAGGACATCTTCCGCGGGCAGTCTCTTTTTCACGAAGTAAACACCCGCAGAAAAGTCAGAGCCGGGGCTCGAGTTCCACCCGCGGCGAAGGCGCCGGCCTGGTCAGGGTGCTCTCCATTTTGTGTCGAATGCGCGACGACGACCGAATGACATTCACGTGGATTTAACTACCACCTGCCGATTGACGCTTTTTGTCACCCACGGGTTCACACTTTCGGGACAGGTTTTCACCCTTGACAGTGAGAGCGGTGAAAGCGACGGTATCCCTCGCCACCGGAGGGTACGGCGGCTCGGTATTCCAGTTACTTCCACGGAAGGAAACCGCACGAATGAGCATCCGATCTCCGCTTCGAAGTCTTCTCGCCGTTCTGGCGCTCGTCGGTACGAGCGCGCTCGTGGGCATCGTCGGCGCACCCGGTGCCAGCGCCGACAACACGACCAACACGACCACGCCGGACACCGCCACGCCGCGCATACCGGGCGTCTACTACCAGATCCAGGCCCGACACAGCGCAAGGTGCCTGGACGTCACCGGGGCCTCCACCGCCGACGCCGCCCCGGTGATCCAGTTCCACTGCATCAACAACCACAGCAACCAGCAGTGGGACCTCACCCGCAACCGCTACGGCTACTACCAGATCAGGGTTCGGCACAGCGGAAGGTGCCTGGACGTCGAAGGTGCCTCCCGGGCGGACGGAGCCAGGATCATCCAGTACCGGTGCCACGGCGGCGCCAACCAGCAGTGGCGACTGAGCAGGAACAGCGCCGGTTACTACCAGATCCAGGCTCGGCACAGCGGAAGGTGCCTGGACATCGAAGGGGCCTCCCAGGCGGACGGAGCCAGGGCCATCCAGTACCGCTGCCACGGCGGCACCAACCAACAGTTCCAGTTCCTCGGTGACTTCGTATAACTCCGTACCGGGACGCAGGGACGAAACGGGTCCCTGAGGCGTGTGGTCGGTGGGGTCGCCTGCTCCCGGGCGACCCCACCAGTATGGCGTGCCAGTGGATTGGTCGGTTGGCGAGTCACAATTTGTCGCCTGACCCTTTTACATCCCACGAATCTTTTTCGCAAAATCACGCTCCCGCGCCGTCAATCCATTCTTGACAGCGGACACCTCCGGAAAGACGCTGAGTCTGTCCACAAAAGACTCCCCTGATCCGGGGAATCGCCAACAACACTTTTCACTCGAAGGAGTGATGACAGTGACGACTCGAACCCGCCTGAGCGTCCTGCTCACCGCGGCGTCCGTCATCGGCGCCAGCGCGGTGGTAGGACTGGCCGGCGCCTCGGCGGCAACGGCGGCGCCAGCCCGGTCCGATGCCTCGGTGGCACCACTGACCGCGCCACTGAGGGCACCGGCCTACTACGAGGTCCTGGCTCGACACAGCAGGAAGTGCCTCGACGTCAGGGGTGCTTCCACGGCCGACTCCGCACCGGTCATCCAGTACACCTGCCATCTGGGCCACAACCAGGAGTGGCGACTGGTCCACATCTCGGGCAACTACTACGAGTTGATCGCTCGGCACAGTGGAAAGTGCCTCGACGTCAGAGGCGCCTCCAGGGCCAACTCGGCACCGGTCATCCAGTACACCTGCCACCGGGGAGCCAACCAGCAGTGGGGGTTCATCGCGGTTCGCTAGCGGTTGCTTCCAGGCCCTCGCCGGAGCGCAGCTCCGACATCGACTCTTCGTGGGAAACCTGCATTCGTAACCGGTTTCTGGTGGGGGTTTTCACGCGAAAACCCCCACCCCCAGGTCGGTCCCCCGCCCAGCTCGCTCCGAGTCGGGCGGGTCACTGGTTCAGGGTGGCCACCAGTTCCCCGTCCGGGCGGACCAGAAACACCGGCGCCGCCGGGGCGAGGTCACGCACCGCGGACACCCCGGCCTGGTCCACCGCCCGATCCACCCCGTCCTCACCGGTGACCACCGCCGCAGCCTCCAGCCCCGGTGCTCCACTGGACACCGCCATGGCCACCGCCACCTGCAGCGCGGTCAGCTTCAGCGACGGCAGGGCAACACTGGCCGCCGCGTAGGTCCGTCCGTCGGTGTCCCGCACCGCTGCCCCCTGTGCCGCGCCGACACGTGCCCGCGACGCGCGGGCCAACGTGACGATCTTGGCGTTCTCCGGATCGAGAGTATGTGCGGTCGGCTCAGCCATTGGTCTGCCCCTCCACCGTTTTACCTGGTTCATCGTCGTCGGTGGTCTCGGTGACGCGTCGGACCAGCACGCTGTCGACCCTGTTACGTCGGCCACCGGCGCTTTCCGCGGTCAGCCGCAGACCTGCGACCACCGCCTGCGCACCGGGAATCGGTACCCGCCCGAGCGCCTGGGCGAGCAAGCCGCCCACGGTCTCCACATCCCCGTCGGACACCTCCACGTCGAAGGTGTCGGCAAGATCCTCCACCGACAACCGGGAGGTCACCCGTGCGGTGTCCGGATCCAGCCACTCGACCGGGGGCCGCTCCACGTCGTACTCGTCGGTGATCTCGCCGACGATCTCCTCCAGGATGTCCTCGATGGTCACCAGTCCGGCGGTACCGCCGTACTCGTCGATGACGATCGCCATGTGGATCCGACGCGCCTGCATCTCGTGCAGCAACTCGTCAACGGGCTTGGACTCGGGCACGAAGGTGGCCGACCGCATGACCTCCTCCACCCGGGTACCGCGCCCGTTGTCATTGGGATCCTGCGCACGGCGGGCCAGGTCCTTGAGGTAGACCACCCCGACCACGTCGTCAACGTTCTCCCCGATGACCGGGATGCGGGAGAAACCGCTGCGCAGCGCGAGCGCCAGAGCCTGCCGAACCGACTTGGTTCCCTCGATCCACACCACCTCGGTACGCGGCACCATCACCTCGCGCACGATGGTGTCACCCAGTTCGAACACCGAGTGGATCATGTTGCGCTCGCCGTGCTCGACCACACCGCGGGCCTCGGCCAGGTCTACCAACTCCCGCAGTTCGACCTCGGTGGCGAAGGGGCCTTCCCGGAAACCGCGCCCCGGGGTGATCGCGTTACCGATCAGGATCAGCAGCGAGGCCAGCGGTCCCAGCACCCGCCCGAGGGCCCACACCACGCCGGAGGTACGCAGGCCGACGTCGTAGGGGTGTTGACGGCCCAGTGTTCTGGGGCCGACCCCCACCAGGACATAGCTCACCACCGTCATCACCGCGACCGCGATCGCGACCGCGGGCCAGCCCATACCCAGCAGGTTGACCAGCACCACCGCCACCAGCACCGTGGCCAGCAACTCGGCCACCACCCGCAGCAGCAGGGCCAGGTTGGTGTACCGGGGCAGGTCGGCGACGATCCCGGTGAGCCGTGTCGCACCACGCGTCCCCTGCCGGCGGTACTCCTCGACCCGGGCACGGGAGGTGCGTGCGAGCGCGGACTCCACGGCCGCGAAGAACCCGGCGATCGGTACGAGGGCAGCGGCCATTACCAGGAGTACCGCGTCCGTCGAGGTCACGACCGGGTGTCTGGGGCGGGCCGGGTGGCCCGCCAGGAGTCGAGCAGCCGAGCCTGTAGACCGAACATCTCCCGTTCCTGCTCTGGTTCGGCATGGTCGTAGCCGAGCAGGTGCAGCACGCCGTGCGTGCACAACAGATGCAGTTCGTCCTCCGCGCTGTGGCCGGCGGTCACGGCCTGCTCGGCGGCGACCGGTGGACACAACACCACGTCACCGAGCACCGCCGGGCTCGGGTCCGAGTCGTCCGGGCCGCGCGACACGTCGTACTCGTCCATCGGGAAGGCCAGTACGTCGGTCGGACCCGGTTCGCCCATCCACTGCTGGTGCAGTGACTCCATCGTCGCCGGATCGACCAGCAGGATCGACAGCTCGGCCAGCGGGTTCACGTCCATCTCGTCGAGGACATGTCGGGCCAACACCGCCAGGGCATGTTCGTCGATCTGGTCGCCGGACTCGTTCGAGATCTCGATGCTCATGTGATTCCGGTCTCCTGCCGGTCCGCTACCGGGCCTGCCGGGATCGCTGGCCCCGGGCGCGACGCTCGGCGCGGTTGCCGTTGTTGGGAAGCTGCTCGGCGTCCCAGCGGGCATAGGCGTCGACGATGTCGCCGACCAACCGGTGCCGCACCACGTCGCTGCTGGTCAGCATGGAGAAGTGCACGTCCTCGAGCCCGTCCAGGATCTCCTGAACGACCTTCAGGCCGCTGCGCTGCCCGCCGGGCAGGTCAACCTGGGTGACGTCGCCGGTGACCACGATCCTGGAGCCGAAGCCGAGCCGGGTGAGGAACATCTTCATCTGCTCGGGGGTGGTGTTCTGCGCCTCGTCGAGGATGATGAACGCGTCGTTGAGGGTACGGCCACGCATGTACGCCAACGGCGCGACCTCGATGGTGCCGCTCTGGGTCAGCCTCGGGATGGTGTCCGGGTCGATCATGTCGTGCAGTGCGTCGTAGAGCGGCCGCAGGTAGGGGTCGATCTTCTCGTAGAGAGTGCCGGGCAGGAAGCCCAGCCGCTCCCCGGCCTCCACGGCCGGTCGGGTGAGAATGATGCGATTGACCTGCTTTGACTGCAGTGCCTGAACGGCCTTTGCCATCGCCAGGTATGTCTTGCCGGTCCCCGCCGGGCCGATCGCGAACACGACCGTGTGCTTGTCGATCGCGTCCACGTACCGCTTCTGGTTCAGCGTCTTGGGCCGGATCGTGCGGCCCCGACGGGAGAGGATGTTCAGGCTCAACACCTCGGCCGGCCGCTCCGACGCGCCGCTGCGCAACATCTTCACGGTGCGGGTGACCGCGTCGGGGGTGAGTACCCGGTTGGCCTGGACCAGTTCGAGTAGCTCCTCGAACAGCCGCACCGCCGTGGCGTTGTCCGCCGGGGACCCGGTCACGGTGATCTCGTTGCCGCGGACATGGATGTCGCTGGCCAACGAGTCCTCGATGATGCGGAGGAGTTCGTCTCGGGACCCCAGCAGGCCCACCATGGGCTGCTCACTGGGAACGACGATCTTCGTCTGGACCCGCGACGCTGATGTGTGCGCTGTACCGGCCGAACCGGTGGTTGTCTCGGGCACGGGCTGGGGCGCCCTGCTTTCTTCGTCTCGACGATCAGAACAGGTCCGATCCTACCTGCGCGAGGAACTCCAGACGACCTGGTAGGCGACCACCCGTCAGCCTTTCCCACGCCACCGGACCAGCAGACCCCGTACCCGGATGCTACCCAGACAAAAGCGGCAAGTCACATAAACAGTTCGACCTGGTGGGTCTAACCCGGCATCGGCCCGCCGGCCATGCCGGCCAGCCAGCTTCCGCCGAGCACGTGCAGGTGGGTGTGCAGGACTGTCTGTCCCGAGTCCGGTCCCAGGTTGAAGACCAGCCGGTACCCAGAGTCGGCGATCCCCTCGTCCACGGCGACCTGTTCACCCACGGTGATCAACTCGGCCAACAACCCGGGATCGGCCGCGGCCAGGGTCACCGCGTCGGTGTGATGCTCGCGCGGAATCACCAGGACATGTGTCGGGGCGTGCGGGGCGATGTCACGGAACGCATACACCCGATCGGTCGATCGAACCTCGGTCGACGGAATGTCGCCCGCTACGATCCTGCAGAACAGGCAGTCAGCCATGTGGCGATCGTAGGGGTACGCGAGCGGGATGGTCTGCGAAGTCGAACAACTGGCGGATGGCGCGACCGCCGGTGTTGGGACGGGTCGCTCGGCGGCAGGCTGTTTCGGCGGTAAACCGCTTCGGGTGCAGCGACGTCCTCCACTCCGTGACAACCATCCTGGTCCTCCATGAGGCGGGCCCGGTACCGGTGTTGAGGCGTCATGGAGAAGAACTCGACGCCGACCAGGCGCTGACCGCGCTCTACACGGCCCACTACCGCAGGTTGGTGCGGATCGCCGCGCTGCTGCTCGACGACATCGGTGTCAGCGAGGAGGTGGTCCAGGACGCCTACGTGAAGATGCACGGGGCGTGGCACCGGATCCGCGATCCGCAGTCCGCAGAGGCCTACCTGCGGATCACCGTGACCAACCTGGCGCGGTCACGTATGCGGCGACGTCAGGTTGCCCAGAAGCATGCGCCCAAGCCGATGCCGGACGCGCCCTCGGCCGAACACGGCGCGATGGAGTCGCTGGACCGTGACCGGGTGATCGAAGCCCTGCGGTGCCTGCCACCACGACAGCGCGAGTGCCTGGTGTTGCGGTACTACGCCGACCTGTCCGAAGCGCAGATCGCCGAGACGATGAAGATCAGCCCTGGTGCGGTGAAGAGCCACGCGTCGCGTGGTATGGCCGCACTGCGTGCCCGGCTGGGGGAACGACCGTGAAGGATCCGGAGCGCCGCGAGTTGGAGGATCTCCTCCGCCGTGCTTTCACCGACGCAGCGGACCGGATCCACCCTGCCGGAGACGGCCTGGAACGCGTCCGGGAACGGGTCTCCGGCCGGCGCCGCCGCCAGGCCTGGGCGCGCCCCGGCCTGGTCGTGGCGG
>DATCXL010000329.1:0-3806 GCA_036565825.1 Mycobacteriales bacterium | reverse complement strand
CCGCCGCTATGCCGACCCCCACGAACGCGGTGGCCGTACGCGGATTCGTGCCGGTGAGGTCCAGCAGGCTGGCCGAGGTCCACATCCCGATCGGCAGGTCGGACAGCGCCGGATGCAACGGGTGCCCCAACCACACCCCGTGCAGGGCGTCCTTGACCCGCTGATCCCGCAGCGCCGCGTGTACCGCCTGCCGCAACGGCATGACGAACCGGTCGAGCGCGGGGTTCTCTCCGAGCTGGTCAATGCGGCGACGCATCGTCTTTACCTGCATGTCGGCTCCCAGGCGGGCGGGTGTCTGCCGGCTGGCATACCCAGCGACCTGTCGACTCATGCCCGTCCACTGGTCACCCCGGCGTGTCACCACGTGCCGCGCCGGGTTCCCAGGCAACTCCGCAGCCACTCGCGGTCAGATCCGAATCAGAAATCGAACAGTGTAGGTCAACCGCGAATCGTCTCATATACCATCCGAGCCGTGGCGGGCACCCTGCCCGACTCCGCGGAACACAACGTGAAGGCTACCCACGCTGACCCAGTGAGTACGCCGCCCATCCCATTCGTCGGAGGCATCGTGCGGCGCTGGCGGGTCATTCCAATTCTCATGATGTGCGGCGCGCTGGCCGCCGGGTGTAGCTCCGGATCGACGAAGGCCGATCCCGGGGCAACCTCGACCAAGGCCCCGGCCGAGCCGATCGGTCTGGCCAAACCACTGAACCACGTCGTGGCGTTCGCGCTGAGCACCACGCTGCTCAGCAACGTGAAGTTCACGATGACCTCGACCGTGCACGGGGACGGCCAGCCGGCGAAGGTGACGGCGGATGGCCTCTACGACATGAGGCACCACATCGGTGAGCTGGACATCACCGCGTCCGACGGACCGGTCCGGTCCGGACACGAGGTGTTGCAGCCGCAGGAGATCTACTTCACCACCGGGGATCCGGCAAAGGGACCGTGGTCGAACGTTCACCGCACCGACGTGCAGACGCTGCACCTGTTGCGGCCTCCCGCCAACGACCCCGCCTATCTGCTCGTGCAGGCCAGGTCGATCGTCGACGTGACGAAGAAGGGCGTGGAGTCGATCAACGGCCTGACCAACGTCACCCGCTACACGGGCGTGCTGCCACCGGTCAGCATGCTGCAGGGTGCCGTCTCAGGCGAGCGTGACCACCTCGCCTCCTTCCTCAAGGCCATGCCGAAGTCCTTCACTCCGGTGGACGTCTGGATCGACGAACACGACCGGGTGGCCCGGGTGACCGAGACGATCTCGGCGGAAAGCGCGGGGTACTCCGGCACCATAACCATCGACGTGTCGGCCTACGGCATCGACGTCAAGCCGGTGATACCGAAGAACAGTAAGAGGGTGCAGATCAACGAGGTACCGCAGCACCTGCTGAGGTGACACACCGGCGCGGCGGTGGACACACCCTGCCGGGTATCGGCCCTGTCCAGAGGGTCCGGTACCCGGCACCGGCCTTACGGGCGACCGCTGACGGCACGCGGCCTACGTCCGTACCGACACGTTCGACAGATCCGATCAGGTCGGGACCGGTCGGATCGGGCACCAGCTCGGGCTCAGCCGTGACCCGAAGCTCCGGGCACCGAGTGGTACTCCGGTAGCCTCGACTGGTCGCGATGCGGTGTGGCCAGCCAGTAGCGGACAGCCGCCCGCCCGATGGCCTGCTGGTGATCTCGCCGGTGGTGCCAGCAGTGCACCCGGCCATCCGTGGTCGGAAGCCGTCGAGATGAAGGATCGTCATGCCGTCCGCCGAACAGCTCACCCTCTACCAGGCACAGCGTCGGTCCATGGTGGTGACCGCCCTGGCGGAGGCCGGATGGCAGTACGACAGCGTGTTGTGGGACGCCGGCGTCGAGACCGACTTCGTCGCCACCATGAGTTCGCGGCGGGCAGGTGGGTTACTGCGTTGTGACTATGTCATTGTCGGCGTGGGCGTCGACCCGCGGGAGTACCTGAGCCTGCGATCCGATCTCGCTGACCAACAGGTCCGCTTGGTGGTCGACTTCCTCGGCCAGACCGGCGGCGGTCCCGACCGGCTGGCCGAGGTTCTGGCCGCCCTTGTCGCCGCACAGGCGGGCCGCACCGAGGATCCGTTCGGCGTCGAGAGCCTGGCCCGGATATGCCCGGTCTTCTTCGTCGGCGAACAAGGCGAACTCGTGCCCGTGGGCACGGCAGGGCAGGAACGGTCGGTGGGCCCGGACAGCAACCCGGAACCGGATGAGGAAGTCAGCTACGCCGACGAGGTGGAGGAACAACTGTTCCGGGAACTGGTCCCGGCAGGCTGGCGACGCAGTCCGGACGAGTCGATCCTGCACGGTCTACTTGAGACGTTCTACGTGGACAGCGGATCGGTACGGCTGAGTGTCGGCCGTTGCAACGGCGAGGAGACTCTGGTCCGGATAACGACCGGCGACACCTCGACACACCTGCGGGTGGACGGCGTGTACCGCCCGGAACATACCGACCGACTCGTCGCGCTGTTGCGCCGGTGGCAGGATCAGGTCACCGCCGAGTCGTGGCCGCAACTGGTGGACGACCTCTCCGCCGGTTACGCCGCCGTCCATGTCGAGGACGACCGGGGAAACTGGCAACGGATCCATCGGTCCGACCCGGTTCGGCCGGCATCCCCGCCCACGGGTGTGGACCGGCGCGCCGAACTGGTCGAGTCGCTGTTCGTCCGGTCCGGGTGGACGACGGTGGTTGGCGCCGACCAGGGGGCGGTGAGCGTGTGTGTCCGCAACCGGCACGGGGTGACGCTACGGGTAGACCACGTGGTGAACGGGTTCGGCGAACTACCCGAGGCACTGGCGCTGTCCGTCCGGCTCGCCGACGGCACCGGTGGGCCGTTCGGTGGTGCGGTGTCACTGGCCCTGGACGTGTTCGACCTGCGCTCGGGCCACGGTGACCGAGACCGGACCCAGTCGGTGGTCGACACCATCCTGGCCCGGTACGACGCCCTGGACGCCGAGACGCTGCCCACCCTGGTGCAGGCGCTGCGGCTGTGTTGCCCGGTGCTGCTGGTCGGCGTGGACGGCAGCCTGTGCGCGCTGCCCGCCGGCACCGGTCCGGCCGCCGTCCAGGAACTTCCACTGCCGACGCCCCGCCCCCGCGACGAGGTGGACCGACTGCTCGTGGCCGGAGTGGGCCAGCCGGCCGAACTGTGGTTCGAACGCGGTCTGGCCGCGTTGGCCGATGACCGTCCCGACCTGGCCCTGGACAGCTTCGACCGGTCGATCCAGGCCGACCCGGCGTTCGGCCCGGCACACCTGCAACGGGCTCTGCTGATCGGGCCGACCGACGTGGCCGAGGCCGCACGCGGGCTGTTGCGCTGCGCCGAACTGGGCTACGCCCCGGGTTTGGTACTGACCCGGTACGGGCGGCTGCTGTTTCGCGACGGACACTTCCAGGACGGTCTGGCGATCTTCCGCCACCTCACCGACAAACTCCCCGAGTACGGGTCGGGCTGGTACGAGCGGGCCGTGGCAGCGCTCCAGGAAGGTCTCTATGACGAGTCGGTGGCCGCGGCCACCGCGGCGGTGCAGTTGTTGCCGGACAACGCCAGTGCCCTATACGTCCGGGCCCGCGGGTACGCCCGCAGCGGGCAAACCGAGCACGCACTGGCCGACATCGCCCGGGCGCTGGACCTGGACGGCTCGCTGCGCTGGGCCATCGCCACCGACCAGGACCTGTACTCGCTGCGGGGGGACGACCGGTTCGTCACGCTGGTGAACCCGTGGCCGAGCCCGGGCTGGGACGGCGACGGAATGGACGAACGGCTGGTGGAGACACTGCG
>DATCXL010000320.1:0-2606 GCA_036565825.1 Mycobacteriales bacterium | reverse complement strand
GGTGAGACCCGCCGCCCGGTGACCGCCACCCGCACCGGGCCGAACGCGTGCTTGGGCTTGAGGCCCAGACCGTCCACCAGCGCCGCACGCAGGTCCTCCGCCAGAACTGTCGCGGTCCAGTCGGTGACCGGCTCCAGCGCGGCCACAGCGGCCTTCACGGTGCCGGCCTGTGCTGGCGTGAGCTGCTTGGCCGCGGCGGCCTCCTCCACGGTGAACCGGTCACCCTCGACGAACAGGAAGCCGAGCATGTCCACCACCTCGGTGAGCAGGCTGGTCCGTTCCTGCACCAGTGGTGTCGCGGCCCGCAGCAGTTCGGTCTGCTCGGCGGTCGGTGGGTCGGCGACCAGCTCGGCGGCGACCAGGAACGGCACGGTCCGGTCAGCGAACTTGGCCGGAGCCAGCGCCCTGATCTTCACCCCGTTGATGGCCAGCAGCTTCTTCGGGTCGAACCGCGCCGGGTTCACCCCGACCCGGTCCAGAGTGAACGCCTGACACATCTCGGCCAGGGTGAAGACCTCCCGGTCCTCCCCCATCGACCAACCCAGCAGGGCCAGGTAGTTCAACACCGCCTCGGGCAGATATCCCCGCTCCCGCAGGTGGTTCAGCGACGCTTCGGGGGTGTCCCGCTTGGACAGTTTGCGGTTGCCCTCGCCCATCACGAACGGCAGGTGCCCGAAGCGTGGCATCGGCGCGTCGCTGATCCCCAACTCGCGCAGTGCCTGGTGCAGTGGGATCTGCCTGGGTGTGGAGGCCAACAGGTCCTCGCCGCGCAGCACGTGGGTGACCCGCATCAGCGCGTCGTCGACCGGGTTGGTCAACGTGTACAGCGGGGAACCATCGCTGCGGACGAGCACGTAGTCGGGCACGTGCTCGGGGTCGAACCCGACCGGCCCGCGGACCAGGTCGGTGAACTCGATCCGTTCCCCGGGCATCCGGAACCGCAGCACCGGGGCGCGCCCCTGCGCCAGGAAGTCGGCGCGTTGGGCGTCGGTCAGGTCCCGACAGTGCCCGTCGTAGCCGGACGGACGGCCGGCGACCCGGTTCCGTTCGGCCACCTCCTCGGTGGCGCAGAAGCAGTCGTAGGCGTACCCGCCCGCGCGCAGCCGGGCGACCGCGTCGGTATAGACCGACGCACGCTCGGACTGCCGGTACGGCCCGTAAGGGCCGCCGACCTCCGGGCCCTCGTTCCAGTCCAGGCCGAGCCAGCGCAGGTCAGCGAGCAGGCTGCGGTAGGACTCCTCGGTGCTGCGCGCGACGTCGGTGTCCTCGACCCGGAAGATGAACACCCCGTCCTCGTGCCGGACGAAGGCGTAGTTGAACAGCGCGGCCCGGATGTTGCCCACGTGCAGGTCCCCGGACGGCGAGGGGGCGAACCGCACCCGAACGTCGCTCATGATCATCCTTTCCGGTCGGGTCGGATGCCGGCCGGCCCCTGTGGTGCCCGGCTGGTCAGCGGTCGACCACCGGGTTGTTCAACGTGCCAATACCCTCGACGGTCACCGACACCCGCTGGCCGGCGGTCATCGGGCCGATCCCGGCCGGCGTGCCGGTGAGGATGACGTCGCCGGGCAGCAGGGTCATCACGTGTGATGCGTAGGACACCAGGGTGGCCACGTCGTGCAGCATCAGCGAGGTACGACTGTCCTGCCTCAACTGACCGTCCAACTCGGTGCGCAGCGCCAGGTCGGCGGGGTCCAGTTCGGTCTGCAACCAGGGCCCGAGCGGACAGAACGAGTCATGCCCCTTGCCCCGGGTCCACTGGCCGTCGGCCTTCTGCTGGTCGCGGGCGGTCACGTCGTTGGCACAGGTGTAGCCGAGTACGGCGTCCAGCGCCCGGTCCTTGGGCACGTCCCGGCAGACCCGACCGATGACCGCGGCCAGTTCGCCCTCGTAGTCCACCCGCTCGGAGTCGGACGGGCGCCGGATCGCGTCGTCGGGCCCGATCACCGCGGTGGACGGCTTGAGGAACAGGACCGGTCGCTCCGGCGGCTCACCGCCCATCTCACGGGCGTGGTCGGCGTAGTTCTTCCCGACACAGACCACCTTGGTGGGCAGGATCGGGGCGAGCAACCGCACGTCGGGTAGTGCCCAGCGCTGGCCGGTGAAGGTGATGGGGCCGAACGGATGGTCGGCGACCTCCGCCACGGTGAGCGCGTCCAGGGAGGCGTCAGGTTCCCCTTCCACGATGCCGAACGCGACTCCGCCGGCGTGGGCGAAGCGGGCGATGCGCACAGGTCTGCTCCTTTTTCGGATCGGGGTGACCATGAGGCTACCGCCCGGACCGGTGTGTACTGGCGGCTGCCCGGCGGGGACAATGACGGCCATGACTGCTCCTGCCCGGACCCCCGAGGTCCGCCGCCGGGCACTGGCCCAGGTCGGTGTGCTGGCCGCCCTACTGCTCGTCGCTGGCACTCTGCCCTGGTTCGGTGGGGGTTCCCTGGCTGTTCGGCTGATCGGACTGCCACTGCTGGTCGCCGGCCTGCTGATCGGCGGCGTGGTCGGGCTGGTCGCCTACCGACTGCGGCAGGCCTCTGGCCTGGCGCGCCCAGCCCCCGCCTCGGTCGGTTCCGCCGGGTGCGGGGGCTGTGCCTGCGGGGCCGGCGGGT
>DATCXL010000315.1:0-3351 GCA_036565825.1 Mycobacteriales bacterium | reverse complement strand
CGCGGTAGCCCAGGACGCCGGGCCCGAGGCGCTCGCCGATGCGGTCGCGGCGCTACGGGTACGACCGGTGTTCACCGCGCACCCGACCGAGGCGAGTCGCCGGTCGATCCTCGGCAAACTGCGCACCGTCGGGGACCTGTTGTCTACCGACACCCCGGCGGACAGCGCGGCCCGCCGCCGACAGGACCGCAGGCTGGCCGAAATCATCGACCTGATCTGGCAGACCGACGAACTCCGGTTGGACCGCCCCGAACCGGTTGATGAGGCGCGTAACGCCACCTACTACCTGGACGAGTTGTTCGAACACACCGTGCCGGGCCTGCTCGACGACCTGTCCACCGAACTGGAGCGGCACGGTGTCCAACTGGACCCACGGGCTCGGCCGCTGACCTTCGGCACCTGGATCGGCGGAGACCGGGACGGGAACCCGAACGTGACACCGGAGGTGACCGCCGAGGTACTCCTGGTCGGGCACCTGCACGCGATCAGGGTGCTGATCGGCGCGGTGGACGTGCTCATCGCCGAGGTGTCCAGTTCGTCGAGGGTGGTCGGTGTGTCTGACGAGCTACGGGTCAGCCTGCGGTCTGACCTGGCCGCGCTGCCCGACCTGGACCCCCGGATCCTGCGGATCAACGCCGAGGAGCCGTACCGGCTCAAGGCAAGCTGCGTGCGGGCCAAGCTGGTCAACACCCGCGACCGGATGCTCGCCGGCGGTCCACACCAGCCCGGCCGGGACTACCTGGGCACCACCGAACTGTTGGCGGATCTGCGGGTTGTCCGGGAGTCACTGGCCACCCACCGGGGGGAACTGGTCGCACGGGGGCTGATGGCCCGGGTCGAACGGACCGTGGCCGCCTGCGGCCTGCACCTGGCCACCATGGACGTGCGTGAACACGCCGACGCCCACCACCGCGCGATCGGGCAACTGGTCGACCGGTTGGAGGAGTTGGACCGCCCCTACGGCGAGCTGGACCGGAGTACCCGCCGGGCGGTGCTGTCGGCCGAACTGGCCAACCGCCGCCCGTTGGCCTCCCGACCGCCGGCACTCGACCCTGCCGGGGCGCGCACCTTCGAGGTGTTCAGCACCATCCGGGACGTACTGGACCGGTTCGGCCCGGACGTGGTGGAAAGCTACATCGTCTCGATGACCCGGGGCGCCGACGACCTGCTCGCCGCGGCCGTGCTGGCCCGCGAGGCTGGGCTGGTCGACGTGCACGGCGGACTCGCCCGGATCGGATTCGTACCGCTGCTGGAGACGGTGGAGGAACTGCGCCACAGCGGCGAGGTGCTCGACCAGTTGCTCACCGACCCCGCCTACCGGCAGATCGTCCGGCTGCGCGGCGACGTGCAGGAGGTCATGCTCGGCTACTCCGACTCCAACAAGGAGGCGGGTATCACCACCTCCCAGTGGGAGATCCACAAGGCACAGCGCCGGTTGCGTGACACCGCCGGCCGGCACGGCGTGACCCTGCGGCTCTTCCACGGGCGCGGTGGCACGGTCGGCCGGGGCGGTGGGCCGGCGCACGAGGCGATCCTGGCCCAGCCGTGGGGCACCCTGGACGGCCAGATCAAGATCACCGAGCAGGGTGAGGTGATCTCCGACAAGTACTCACTGCCGGCCCTGGCCCGCAACAACCTGGAGCTGCTCGTCGCCGCCGTGCTGCGGGCGTCGGTGCTGCACCGGGCACCACGCCAGCCCGCCGACGTGCTGGCCCGCTGGGACAACACCATGGACACCGTCTCGGCCGCCGCCCAGTCGGCCTACCGGATGCTCGTGGACGATCCCGACCTGCCGGCGTACTTCCTCCAGTCCACCCCGGTGGAACAGCTCGCTGACCTGCACATCGGCTCCCGGCCGTCCCGACGTCCGGACAGCGGCGCCGGACTGGCCGGGCTGCGTGCCATCCCGTGGGTGTTCGGCTGGACTCAGTCGCGGCAGATCGTGCCGGGCTGGTTCGGGGTCGGCTCGGGGCTGCGCGCCGCCCGGGAGGCTGGCCTGGGCGGAGTACTCACTGACATGTACCACGGCACCGGCCGGGTCGAACCGGACGGGGTCGGGCCGGCGACCGGTGAGTGGATCGAGCCGTGGCAGTTCTTCCGCACCTTCATGTCCAATGTGGAGATGACCCTGGCCAAGACCGACCTGGGCATCGCCGCACACTACGTGGAGTCGCTGGTGGATCCGCGGTTGCACCGGCTGTTCGAGGTGATCCGGGCCGAACACGAACGCACCGTGGCCGAGGTGCTCGCGGTGACCGGTGAACCGGAACTGCTCGCCGCCCAGCCGGTGCTCAAGCGCACCTTCGAGGTGCGCGACGCCTACCTGGACCCGATCTCCTATCTCCAGGTCGCACTGCTGGCCCGGGTCCGGGCGGCCGGCGTGGACAACGTCGACCCGCTGTTGCGTCGTGCCCTGCTGCTCACCGTGAACGGCGTCGCCGCCGGCCTGCGCAACACCGGCTGACCCGGGGTCGGCGCCGTGCCCCGCCGTTGGGGATCCGCCTGACGCCCCCACGCCCGGGCAGTAGGTGAAAGGGCGACGGGCGGAAGTCCGCACCCCTTCGGATCAGCATCCCGGATCCGGCCACGGGATCGCCCGACCGCGACGGCACACACAACCGCGACAACCGGAGGGCCGGTCACGCCCGTCGGCGACGACTCTCGACCGGTCGACGGACGGTCAGGAGTTGTAGGTGTTCTGGGCGGCTTCCAGGCCACGGGTGAGAATCGCCTCGACGGCGTCAGCGGCCCGCTCCAACTCCAACGGGAGTTCCTTGCGCTCGACCGTGGAGAAGTTCTTCAGCACGAAGTCGGCGGGGTCCTGCCGGCCCGGGGGTCGCCCTATACCGAACCGGACCCGCAGGTAGTCCCGGCTGCCCAGCGACGTGGTGACCGAACGCAGCCCGTTGTGCCCGTTGTCCCCGCCGCCGCGCTTGAGCCGCAGCGTCCCGAAGGGAATGTCCAGTTCGTCGTGTACCACCATGATTCGCTCGATCGGCACCTTGTAGAAGTCCCGCAGCCCGGTGACCGGGCCACCAGAGGTGTTCATGTAGGACCGGGGCTTGGCCAGCACAACCCGCACCCCGGCGAGCCGCCCCTCGACTGTCTCAGCCCGTGCCTTGTGCCCCCGAAACCTCCCGCCGACCCGGCCGGCCAGCACGTCGAGCGCCATCGCACCGGCGTTGTGCCGGGTTCCGGCGTACTCCGGGCCGGGGTTACCCAGCCCCACGACGAGATAAGCGTCGTCCATTGTGGTTGCCTCACCAACAGCGGCCGCGCCAGCGGCGGTCCGACCGGCCTCACCAGCACCACCGCCCGCACCGGCCTCGCCGACCTCACCAGCGGCAGCCC
>DATCXL010000310.1:0-3987 GCA_036565825.1 Mycobacteriales bacterium | reverse complement strand
CAACGTGTGTGATTCTGTGCGCGCGAACCGCGCTCTTTTGGTGAGAGTTGTTAGCTGGCGACGGACGGCCAACGGCATGCTTCGAGGATCTACAACCTCGGTAGCGAGTAAGTCGGCTGGTCGTACGCGCTGATGACTGTTGGATGTACCGGTTGCCTTGCTCGCCAACTCGTCGGTGAAGTCTGACTGACTGCACACGGCCCATACCTCCGCGGGGTCCAGGCCCTCTGCTGGCACCAGCACAAGAAACTCGGTCGAAGCCAGAGCAGGGTACTCCGTGGAGGGATCAACCAGCCAGACCCGTGGAGTCGATGGATTCAGCTTTGACAAGAGTACGCAGGGCTGGGTAACCAGAAACTTACCGCTCTTGATGGAGGTGGGAGGGACTACCTCGGGCTCTCGCGCCTCATCGAATGCCGGTAGGCTGTAATGAGCGACCGTGTCAGAGGCTATGAGCCCCGGAGTAACCTGGTCCCGAATGTGGTGAACGAGTTCACCAAGTCCGGCTCGTTGCAGCCATCGGTCTTGATGAGCGAGCAAGATGGCAAGGTTCTCCGCACGTGCGGCGATCCGCTCGTTGACGGCGATCTTGTCATCGAGCGCGCCGAGCACGGCAGCAATGGCCTGTTGCTCCGCGATCGGAGGTACGACAATCTTGAAGGTTTGAATGTGTGTCTTGGTTAGTGCGCGTCTTGATCCGCCGGAGTTGTGATTCAACATGTACTGTCGGATAGTCGGATGCGAGAGGTATCGTTGCAGGTATTCTGGCAACAAGCCCTTGTGTGGCCGAATTATGACGACGTGTTGGTTGACACGCGCAGGGAGGACATCGATCGGAACAACGCAGCAGCGAGCAATGGTGTCTCCGTCGCCTGTGATGTTGAGAAGTACGTCCCGTGGCTCGACTGTCACACTGGCCAGTGCCTTTGCAGCGTCGTCTCCGATAAAGGCTAAACCATTCCTAGAAAATCTATGATCAAAGACATTCTGCGATCTGATAAAGGATATGCCACTCTCTTGGTAGACGGCTGACCCGCCCCGAGGTGTCGAGCCGCTACCGATCTTTGCGCATAACGGGCCGAGTCTTTCCAGGCGCCAACCGTCGAGCAACGGGTAACCCAATGGCGACGCAGATGTGGGCTCACCCATCGAGGCGCTCCAACTGGGCGCGGACGACCTGTTCCAGCCTCGCGGACTCTTCGAAGTGCGTGAAGAGTTCCTTGGTGAGGCGGTCGATCTTGTCGGCCAGGGGTTCGTCGTCGTCGTCCTCGACGGCGGCGGCGCCCACGTACCGTCCCGGGGTGAGCACGTGGTCCTGGGCGCGGACCTCCTCGGCGGTGGCCGAGTAGCAGAACCCGGGCACGTCCTCGTACGTCAGTCCCGCCTCACGGGCCGAGGCGGTGCCGCGCCAGGCCCGGAACGTGCCGGCGATCTTCTCGATGTCCTCGTCGGTGAGGACCCGTTCGGTGCGGTCCACCATGGTGCCCATGGCCCGGGCGTCGATGAACAGCATCTCCCCGCGCCGGTCCTCCAAGCGCTGACTTCCGCGCGGGGACTTGTCCCGGCTGAAGAACCACAGGCAGGCCGGGATCTGGGTGGTGCGGAAGAGTTGCGGCGGTAACGCCACCATGCAGGTGATCAGATCCGCCTTCACCATGGCGGCCCGGATCTCGCCCTCGCCGGACTGCTTGGAGGACATCGACCCGTTGGCCATCACCACCCCGGCGACACCGCGTTCGCCCAGCTTGGACACGATGTGCTGCATCCAGCCGAAGTTCGCGTTGTTCGCCGGCGGCACCCCGTAATGCCACCGCGGATCGTTCGGATTACGGGCCCAGTCGTGCAGGTTGAACGGCGGATTGGCCAACACGAAGTCGGCCCGCAGGTCCGGGTGCTTGTCCTCGGCGAACGTGTCCGCCCAGCGGGCAGCCAGATTCCCTCCGATCCCGTGGATGGCCAGGTTCATCTTGGCCAGCCGCCAGGTCCGCTCGTTGGACTCCTGCCCGTACACCGACAGGTCCACCTTGCGGCCCCGGTGCGCCTCCACGAACTTGTTCGCCTGCACGAACATGCCACCCGAACCGCAGCACGGGTCATACACCCGCCCCGAGTACGGCTCCAGCATCTCGGTCAGCAGTCGCACCACACTCGCCGGGGTGTAGAACTCGCCACCGCGTTTGCCCTCGGCCCGGGCGAACTTCTCCAGGAAGTACTCATACACCTCGCCCAGCACGTCGCGGGCCGACCGGTCGGCGTGCCCGGTGAACCGGGCGTCGCTGATCAGGTCCACCAGTTCGGCCAGCCGGCGCTGGTCCACGTTGCCCTGGTTGAAGATCCGCGGCAGCACCCCGGTCAGCGACTCGTTCGACTCCATGATGGCGCCCATCGCGTTGTCGAGGAGTACCCCGGGATTGCCCTGCTTGGCGGCGGCCTGGAGGTACGCCCACCGGGCGGACTCGGGCACCCAGAACACGCCCTCACCCAGGTACTCGTCCCGGTCGTCCAGGAACGACTCGATCCGCTCGGCCGGAATGCCCTGCTCGGTGACCTCGGTGCGGATCGCCTCCCGCCGCTCGGTGAACGCATCCGACACGTACTTGAGGAACACCAACCCCAGCACGAAATCCTTGTACTGGGAGGCATCCATCGACCCGCGTAACTTGTCGGCCGCCTTCCACAAGGTGTCTCTCAAGTCTTTCATCGTCGGCATACCCGGCAACGCGGATTGACTGTCGGACTTCTTTCTACGGGGTGGCATGGTTCTCCTGTTCGGATCGGAGGGTGAGGGTGCCGTCGGTCAGGCCGGCGGCGGTGATCCGGGTCAGTTCGGCCAGGGCGTCGAGTTCGTCGTGGGCCAGGGCCCGGCGTCGTTCCATCGCGGCCAGCAGCGCGTCGAACCGGCCGGCGGTGTCCGGGTCGAGCAGCGGGACCTGCCAGTCAGCCAACCGGCGCGGCGCCCGGACCGCCCCGGCGACCCGCAGCCCGTCGTGACAGTTGGCGGCCAGAAGCGCGGCCAACACCCTGGGCGGTAGTCGCTCCCGCTCGGATTCGGGCACCCGCAACGCCCGGACCCCGAACTCGACCACCCGGAATCCGACCTGATCCAGCCGGACGGCCTTGTCCGGAGCGGTGGTGACCAGCACGTCGCCGGGTTCGGTGAACACCGCCCGGGGGTAGTGCTCGGCCACCACGGCCCGGTCCACCGACCGGTCGCCGACCCGGGTCCGGCCGGTCACCTCGGCCGCCCCCCACACGTGGTGGTGGCCCTCGGCGGTCACGTGTTCGGCGGCCAGGCGGGTACCGCTGATCACCGACAACCGCCCGGAGCTGATCAGGTCGCCGATGCTGACCGTGTCGGGCCGGGAGCCGCCGGCCCGGGCTACCCCGGTGCGGATGGTCTCGCGGGCCGTGGTCGGGTCGGCGAGCTGACCCAGTGCCCGCTCCAGTTCGTTGACCCGGGTGACCGTGGTCGGTACCACGGTGACCAGTTCTCGTTCGGTCCGGACCGGTCGGGCGGTCAACGGACCGGGCCGGGCCAGTAACCGGTCCACCTCCACCTCGGCGCAGTGGCGCAGGCTGTGCGCGCCGGACCGGTACCCGTCCCGCCGCCAGGTCACCACGTCGGCGACCACCCCGTCGACCACCTCGGGGGTCAGCGGGCGGTTCGACAGGTCAGCCAACAGCACCCGGCCACGCAGCGCGGATCCGTATGCCTGGGTGAGTACCCAGACGGCGGTCTGGTAGCCGGGGCGGAACGGCACCACCCCGCCCGGTAAGGAGATGACCGCCTCCACCACGCCGGTGCGGAGCAGTGCCGCCCGGTCATACGCCCCGACCGTCAGCGGTCCGGCGAGCACGGAGGCCGGACCGAGCACGGCGGCGCTGGACCCGGGCCCCAGCCGCAGCCCGATCTCGTCCACCCGGGTCAGCACCTCGGTGACCGAGCGGGTCTCCGCCGGCTGGTAGGGCAGTTGGGTGACCACCGCG
>DATCXL010000285.1:0-2826 GCA_036565825.1 Mycobacteriales bacterium | reverse complement strand
AGGCTGCCGTCGGGCAGCACCCTGGGTACACAGAAACAGGACAGCCCGGCCGGTTCCTGGGCCAGCACCAGGAACAGGTCACTCATCGGCGCGGACATGAACCACTTGTGCCCGGTCAGCCGGAACGTGCCATCCGCGGTGGGCACCGCACGGGTGGTGTTGGCCCGCACGTCGGATCCACCCTGCTTCTCGGTCATGCCCATGCCGGCGAGCAACCCGGACTTGGACTCCGGCGGGCGCAGCCCGAAGTCGTAGTCGGTCGAGGTCAGACCGGGTTCGTAGCGGGCGGCCAGGTCGGGGGCGTGCCGCAGCGCTGGCACCACCGCGTAGGTCATCGAGATCGGACAGACGTGCCCTGCCTCGACCTGGTACCACAGGTAGGTACGCGCGGCCCGGCGCAGATGTGGCGCCGGTGCGGTGTCGACCCAGGCGGTGCCATGCATGCCATGGCCCACCGCGACCCGCAGCAGTTCGTGCCAGGCCGGGTGGAACTCCACCTCGTCGATCCGGTGCCCATACCGGTCGTGGGTGCGCAGCACCGGCGGGTTCGCGTTGGCCTGCTCCGCCCACACCCGTGCCTGCTCGCTGCCGGCCAACCGACCCAGCTCGACCAGTTCCTTCTCGGCCGGTTCTGCTCCCGGGACGCTTCCGCCGTGTCGGACCACGCCCTCCACCAGCGCCACGTCGGTGGTGTAGGCATCGTGGTCGACGAGCGGCGGTGGCTGGTTGGTCACCTCGTGGGTCGCGGGCACGGCGCCTCCCATGGAACCCGGAACACAATGGTGTTACCGATCAGTAGCCTAAGTAAGCCTACCCGCCGGGAGAACCTGACGAGCAAGACGAGCCGGACAATCTGCGCTGCTCCAGACGCGAAGTAGGACCGTGCACTCCTCCGGATGTGGAGCAGCGCACAGTCCGGCCGAAAACGCGCTGGCGCCAGGGTGCCGACTGGCACGCTGAGGTGGTGCGGCGGGAGGTGCGCGTGTTCGACCTGGGCACGGACCGGAACGACAGGTTGTTGGACCGGGGACACCACGGGGTGTGCCACGGGGTGTGTCACGCGCCGGGCGGAGACAACCGACGGGAGGCGGATGATCTGACCGGGCGCGGCCTGGTCACCGCGGTCCACCGGTGAGCACCCCGGGTAAACCAGACACCCAGGGAACCCCAGGTACCCAAGGCACACCAGGCACACCAGGCACACCAGGCACCCCGGGCGGGCGGCGGGCCGTCGGCGTTGGTCTGGTGCTGGTGTCGGCGGTGGCGTTCGGCTCGATGCCGATCATGGCCACGGTGGCCTACCGGTCGGGCACCGCGCCGGTCGCGCTGCTGGCCGTGCGGTTCGCCATCGGTGCCGCCGTCCTGACCGGCATCCGGTTGGTACGCCGGGCCGGCCGACGGTGGCCAGACGCACCGACCCTGGTGACCCTGTTCCTGCTCGGCGCGGTCGGGTACTTCACCCAGTCGATGGCGTTCTTCTCCGCGCTCGAACGCATTCCGGCCGCGTTGGTGGCCATCCTGCTCTACCTGTACCCGGCGATCGTGGTGGCGATCTGCGCGGTCCTCGCGCGGCAACGCCCGGGCATCGCGGTGTTGGTCTGCCTGGCCGGTGCGCTGGTCGGCTCGGCGCTCACCGTCGGGCCGGTCCGGGGTTCGGTGTCGGCCACCGGCCTGCTGCTCGGGGTGGCCGCGGCCCTCACCTACGCCGTCTACATCGTGGTGTCGGCACGGGTGGTGGTGCGGGTGGACGCGCTCACCTCAAGCGCGGTGGTGTGCCTCGGCGCGGCCACCTCCTTCGGGCTGCTCACCGTGTTCACCCGGCCGAGTTGGCCGAACGACCCCGGCGGCTGGCTGGCGGTGGTCGGCGTGGGCGTCATCGGCACCGTGGTCGCCATGATCTGTTTCATGGCCGGACTGGCCCTGATCGGTCCGTCCGACACCTCGATGACCTCCACCGCCGAACCCGTGGTGACCGTGGTGCTCGGGGTGACCGTGCTGGGCGAACCACTGCGGCCGATACAGTCGGTCGGCGCGGCCCTGATCGTCGCCTCGGTGGCGGTGCTGGCCCGACTACCCGGAAGCGCACCGCTGCCGACCGGGCGCCGGTCGGCATCCGACCAGACGCTGGCGCACACCGCGGCCGGCGGAAAGGATCAGGCGCCGTGACAGTCCACGACCCTCAACTGGCCGGGCAGGTGCTGCTGGCCGAACGCGACGCGCTGCTGCCGTTGCTGCGGCGCACCGAACCGGCGGACTTCGACCGACCCACGGTGTGTGCCGGGTGGTCGGTGCGGGACGTTCTGGCGCACTGCGGCTCGGTGCTGTCCTGGATCGCCGACGGACCTGGGCACCGGTTCACCGCGGAACAGAACGACGCGGACGTGGCCGTCCGGCGGGACTGGCCGATCTCCCACGTGCTGGTCGAACTGGAGGCCGGTTACCCGCCGGCCGCGCGGGCGATCCTGGCCGCCGGCGGCGCCCTCGATGCGGTGGCGCTTGGCGAGTGGGTACACGGCGGGGACGTACGCGCGGCGCTGAACGAACCGTGGGCATACGGCAGCGCGGGTTTCGACGGCGCGCTCACCCTGCTCGCCGAATACAGCCGGGTCCGGTCCACGCCACTGGTGCGGGTAGCGATTGCCGGCCGCGACCTCACCCTGGGCACCGCCGTGCGGGGCAGGCCGACTGCCACCCTGACCACCGACCTGCCGACCCTGGTGCGGCTGTACGCCGGCCGGCGGCCCGACCCGGCGCGCTACCAACTCGACGGCGCACGCCCGGACGAACTCGTGCTGTTCACCTGACCGTTGCGGCTGGCCCTGAGGC
>DATCXL010000282.1:0-2966 GCA_036565825.1 Mycobacteriales bacterium | reverse complement strand
GCGGCGTCGGCCCGGTGCCACGTGGCGCCGACCTGGTCCATGCGCCGACCCTGCTGGTGCCACCGCGGCGGGGTCGGCCGCTGGTGGTGACCATTCATGACACGGTGCCCTGGACCCACCCCGAGACGCTGACCCGCCGGGGTGTGGCCTGGCACCGGCGGATGGGCGAGTACGCCGCCAGGGTGGCCGACCTGGTGGTGGTCCCGACCCGGGCGGTCGCCGACGAACTGGCCGGCGTGTTGCCCAGACTGTCCGACCGGGTGTGCGTGGTCGGCCACGGCGCGTCCGAGCAACTGCGCCGGCCGCCGGCCGACGCCGAGACTCGGGCGCACCGGATGGAACTGCCCGACGGGGGTTACCTGCTCAGTCTGGCCACGCTCGAACCCCGCAAGGGCCTGGACGTGCTGTTGGCCGCGCTGGCCCGACCGGCCTGTCCGGACCTGCCGCTGCTGCTGGTCGGCCAGCCCGGTTGGGGCGGGGTTGACCCGATGGCTGAGGCGGCCAGGCTCGGACTGGCGCAGGGCCGGGTGCGGGTGACGGGTCGGGTCGACGACGCCGACCTGGCCGTGCTGCTGCACCGTGCCACCGTGCTGGTCGCACCCAGCCGGGCCGAGGGGTTCGGGTTGCCGGTGTTGGAGGCGATGGCCGCCGGTACCCCGGTGGTCAGCTCCGACGCGCCCGCGTTGGTGGAGGTCGGCGGCGGTGCCGGAGTTGTGGTGCCGGTGGGTTCGGCCGAGGCACTCGCCGGGGCGCTGCGGCGGGTCGTCGAGGATGGCACGCTTCGGGCCAGGTTGGCCGCTGCCGGACTGCATCGGGCGAAGTCGTACTCCTGGGACGGCGCAGCCCGAACCCTCTGGGCCGCCTACGAGAAACTGACCGCTCTGGCGGCGTAGGCTGTCGTGACGTAGACCACTACCGGCACCATCGACCACCACCACCGACAACGAGCGAGGAGCTTCCGTGTCAGACAGCGCGCCCCGCGTGCTCGTCGATGCGACGGCTGTACCGGCCGACCGCGGTGGCGTGGGGCGGTACGTCGACGGCCTCATCTCGGCCATGGGGGCCGCCGGCGTCGACTTCGCCATCGCCTGCCAGCGCACCGACACCGAGCGGTTCTCCCGGATGGCGCCGCAGGCGGCCGTGGTACCCGGCCCCGCGGCGATCGCGCACCGGCCACCTCGGCTGGCCTGGGAACAGACCGGGTTGCCGTTGGTCGCCCAACAGGTGAGGGCACAGGTTCTACACTCGCCGCACTACACGATGCCGCTGCGAGCTGGCCGCCCGGTGGTGGTGACCATCCACGATGCCACCTTCTTCACCCAGCCGGGCGTGCACACCGCGGTGAAGGGGCCGTTCTTCCGGTCCGCGATCAAGACCGCGTTGCACCGGGCGGCACGCTGTATCGTGCCGTCCAAGGCCACCCGCGACGAACTGGTACGTGAGCTTTCGGCCGATCCGACCCGGATCGACGTCGCCTATCACGGCGTGGACCGCGACACGTTTCACGTGCCCACCGACGCGGAGAAGGCTCGGATAACGACCCGGCTGGGGTTGCGGGACACCTCGTACCTGGCGTTTCTCGGCACCCTGGAGCCGCGTAAGAACGTACCCAGCCTGGTGCGAGGCTGGGTGCGCGCGGTCGCCGACCGGTCCAACCCGCCCGCGTTGGTACTGGCCGGGGGTTCGGGCTGGGATGACGCGATAGACCAGGCGGTGGCTGAGGTGCCGTCGCACCTGCGGGTACTGCGGCCCGGTTACCTGCGGTTCAGTGACCTGCGGGGTTACCTGGGCGGCGCGCTGGCGGTGGCTTATCCCAGCCACGGTGAGGGTTTCGGGCTACCGGTACTGGAGGCGATGGCCTGCGGTGCACCGGTGCTGACCACCCATCGGCTCTCGTTGCCCGAGGTTGGCGGGGACGCGGTCGCCTACACCGAGGCAGACCCGGACTCCATCGCGGCGAACCTGACCATACTGCTCGACGACGCCGGGCGACGCTCCGTCCTGGCCGAGGCCGGGGTCAGGCGGGCCGCCGAGTTCACCTGGGCGGCCAGCGTCGAGGCGCATCTGCAGGCCTACGCCCGGGCCGCGTCCGGTTCATGAGCGACGCCGGGGCCGGCGCCCGGTCCGGGTCGGATCCTGACACTTCAGGCGATCACCTGACCGTCGTCGTGATCACCTACTCGCCGGGTGAGTCGCTGGGCCGGTTCCTGGACACCCTGGCCGTGGCGACCAGTCGGCCCTACGACGTGGTGCTCGCCGACAACGGATCGACCGACGGGGCCCCCGAACGGGCCGCCGCCCGCCCCGAGGTGACCCTGCTACGCACCGGTGGCAACGTTGGTTACGGCCTGGCGGCCAACCTGGGCGCGGCCAAGGCGTCCGGTCAGTGGTTGGTGGTAGCCAACCCGGACGTGACCTGGGCGCCGGGCTCACTGGACACGATGCTGGCGGTCGCTGCCCGATGGCCCCGGGCCGGTGCGCTGGGTCCGGCGATCCACACCCCCGGTGGTGCGCTCTACCCGTCGGCGCGGGCACTGCCGTCGTTGGGCCGGGGTATCGGACACGCGCTGGCCGGCTGGTGGTGGCCGTCCAACCCGTGGACCGCGGCCTACCGGCAGGAACGCGGTGCGCCCCGAGAGGGAGTCGCGGGCTGGTTGTCGGGTTCGTGTCTGTTGCTACGCCGCGCCGCCTTCGACGCGGTCGGTGGTTTCGACCCGTCGTACTTCATGTACTTCGAGGATCTCGACCTGTGCGAGCGGATCGGCCTGGCCGGCTGGCAGAACGTGTACGTGCCGTCGGCGGTGATCATCCACGAGGGCGCGCACGCCACCCGCAGGTCACGTACCGCCATGGTCGCGGCACACCATCGCAGCGCGTACCTGTACCTGTCCCGGCGATACCGCGGCTGGCGTCCCCTGCCGTTGCGGCTGGTCCTGCGCGCGGGTCTGGCAGCCCGGGCCGCGCTG
>DATCXL010000280.1:0-5649 GCA_036565825.1 Mycobacteriales bacterium | reverse complement strand
ACATGGGGGTGCTGCCCTCCGATGTCGGTCCGGAACCGGTGGTGCGCCTGCAGGCCGGCGGGTTGAAGGTCGGCGAACTGCTCAGCCGGGACACCCCGCTCGACGAGGCCGACCGGGCCTACCTGCAACCGGTGTAGGGGGTGACCACGATGACCGCGCCGCTGCCCGGCCGACGGGCCGAGACGGTCCTCCTGCTTGGAATGGGCCCGACCGCGCTGGACGCGTTGGAGTCGTTGGCCGCCCGGTTCCGGGTGCTCGGCGTGGTTCGCCCGCTCGGCCGGGGGTTCGATCCGGTTCCGGCCAGGGCCGCCGAGTTGGGAGTCACCGTCCACACCGACTGTTCGCCGGCCGACGTGCGGGTACTGGTCGACACCCTGCGCCCAGACTGCGTGGTCGTCTCGTCCTACGACCGGATCCTGCCCGACGAGTTGGTGTCGGGTCGGCCGTTCGTGAACGTGCACTACGCCCCACTGCCCCGCTACCGAGGTCGGGCCACGGTGAACTGGGCCATCCTGCGTGGCGAGCCGTACGCCGTGATCACCGTGCACCGACTGGTCGCCGGCCTTGACGCCGGTAACATCCTGTTCACCGGACGGGTGCCGATCGGCCCGCACGACACCGTCGGGAACCTGTACGACCGGCTGAACACGATCCAGCGGGACCGGCTCGCCGATACCGTGGCACGGGCGTTGGACGGATATCAGGGTGTACCGCAGGACGAGAGCCGCGCCAGCTACGCCTGCACCCGGCTGCCCGTCGACGGCCAGATCGACTGGGCCGCCCCGACCGCCCAGGTGGACGCATTGGTGCGGGCGGTGGCAGACCCCTATCCGGGCGCGTTCAGTTACCTGGACGGGCGTCGGCTGACCGTGTGGGTGGCCGAGCCGGTGGCCGACCCGCCACGTTACGAGGGTCGGGTGCCCGGCCGGGTGGTCGGTCGGTCCGAACAGGACGGCCACGTGGACGTGCTCACCGGTGACGGCGTGCTGCGGCTGTGGCAGGTGCAGCCGGACGGATCCGGGCGGGTCCACGCCGCCAGCGTGATCCGGTCGGTGCGCACCACCCTGGGGCTGTCCACCGTGGACCTGCTCGACCGGGTGGCCGCGTTGGAGGCGACCGTGCGGGAGCTGACCGCCCGACTCGACGGGGACCGTCCATGAGGATCCTGGTCTACCCGCACTCGATGGAGATCGGTGGTTCCCAGCTCAACGCGGTGGAACTGGCCGCGGCGGTGCGAGACCGGGGCCATGAGGTGGCGGTGTTCGGCGAGCCCGGGCCGATGGTGGACGTGGTGCGTTTCGCCGGACTGGAGTACCTGCCGGTGCCGGCCCGGCGCCGGCGACCGTCTGGTCAGGTCGCCGGCCGGTTGGTCCAACTGGTGCGCACCCGCGGCATCGACGTCGTGCACGGCTACGAGTGGCCGCCCGGCGTCGAGGCGTTCTACGGTCCGCGGCTGCGCGCCGGAGCCACCGCGGTGTGCACGGTGATGTCGATGTCGGTCGCCCCGTTCCTGCCGCGCTGCATGCCGCTGGTGGTGGGCACCGAACAGATCCGCCAGGCCGCCTTTCGGGCCGGACACCGGCAGGTGAGCCTGCTCGAACCGCCGGTGGACACACATGCGAACCACCCGGACCACGACGGGGCGGTGTTCCGCGCGGCGCACGGCCTGCCGGCCGACTTGCCGCTGGTCGTGGTGGTGTCCCGGATCGCGCCGGAGCTGAAACTGGAGGGGCTGCTCGCCGCCTGTCAGGCCGTCGGTGAACTGGCCCGGAACGGAGTCGGACTGCGGTTGGCTGTGGTTGGCGACGGGCCAGCCCGTTCACGGGTCGAGCAGGCGGCGGCACGCGCGAACACGTTCGCCGGGGTACCTGTGGTGACCCTGACCGGCGCGCTGGCAGACCCCCGCGCCGCCTACGCCGCCGCCGACGTGGTGCTGGGCATGGGCGGGTCGGCGCTGCGCGGGCTGGCGTTCGGCAAACCGCTGGTGGTGCAGGGCGAGCGGGGTTTCTGGACACTGCTCACTCCGGACAGTGAACCGATGTTCCTGCGCCAGGGCTGGTACGGGGTCGGCGGCGGCGGTGTGCCCGAACTGTGCGCGATCCTGCGTGGGCTGCTCGACGGCGCGGACGGCGGCGCGCCGCTGCGGGCCCGGCTCGGCGGGTACGGCCGACGGTTGGTGGTCGAGCGGTTCAGCCTCACCCACGCCGCCACGGTGCAGGAGCAGGTGTATCACCAGGCACGGTCCGAGCGGGTCGGCGACCATGTGCTGGCGTTGGACGCGGCGCGTACCGGCGCGGGGGTGTTGGCCTACAAGCTGCGCCGCAGGTACCAGCGGCTGCGTGGCACCGCCCGCACCGACGACTTCAACGCGGTGGCCGGTGCGGCCACCGGTAGCACAGGGGGGAAGCACTGATGGAAGAGCCGGTTCCGTTCGTCGACCTGGTCGCACAGCACGCCGAGGTGGCTGCCGAGGTGGCCAACGGACTCGCCGAGTTGTTCGCCTCGACCGCGTTCGTGGGCGGGCCGGCGGTGGCCGCGTTCGAGGCGGAGTTCGCCCGGTACGTCGGCGTGTCGCACTGCGTGGGTGTGGGTAACGGCACCGACGCGATCGAACTGGCGCTGCGGGCGGTCGGGGTCGGGCCGGGCGACGAGTGTGTGCTGCCGGCCAACACGTTCGTGGCGACCGCCGAGGCGGTGGCCCGAGCCGGGGCGCGACCAGTGCTTGTGGACTGTCGTGAGGACACGTACCTGATGGACACCGACGCGGTCGCCGCCGCGCTGACCGAACGCACCCGGGCGATCCTGCCGGTGCACCTGTACGGGCAGACGGTGCCGGTGGAACGGTTGCTGCCGCTGGCCGAGCGGGTTGGTGCGGTGGTCGTCGAGGACGCCGCCCAGGCGCAGGGTGCGAGTCGGCACGGGGTTCACGCCGGCGCGCTCGGGCAGGTCGCGGCGACCAGTTTCTACCCGGGCAAGAACCTCGGTGCCTACGGCGACGCGGGTGCGGTACTCACCGGTGACGGGTCGCTGGCCGAACGGCTGCGGCTGCTGCGTTCACACGGCGAACCACGCAGGTACGACCACTCCGTGCTGGGTTTCAACAGCCGACTTGACTCCATGCAGGCAGTGGTGCTGTCGGCCAAGCTGCGCCGGTTGGAGCGGTGGAACGCCGCCCGGCGCGCCGCAGCGGCCCGCTACCACGAACTGCTGGCCGGTGTGGACGGTGTGGTGCGGCCGGTCACCGAGGAGGGTAACGAGCATGTCTGGCATCTGTACGTGGTGCGGGTGCCCGACCGCGACCTGGTACTCAAGGCCCTGCGCGAGGCCGGAATCGGCGCCGGCATCCACTACCCGACACCGGTGCACCTGACCGGCGCGTTCGAATCGTTGGGCTACGGCCCGGGTTCCTTCCCGGTGGCCGAGCGGGTGGCCGGGCAGTTGCTGTCGCTGCCGATCCACCCGCACCTGACCGTCGACCAACAGGAACTGGTGGTCGCCGTGGTGGCCGGGGCACTGCGGTGAGCGATGGGGGTGACGTCTTCGTGCATCCGCGCGGGCTGTGCGAGAGCGACCAGGTCGGGCCGGGCACCCGGGTATGGGCGTTCGCGCACGTGCTGGCAGGTGCGCGGATCGGGGCCGGCTGCAACATCTGCGACGGGGCGTTCGTCGAGGGTGGCGCGGTGCTCGGCGACAACGTGACGGCCAAGAACGGCACCCTGATCTATGACGGGGTGAACCTGGCCGACGACGTGTTCTGTGGGCCGAACGTACTGTTCACCAACGACCTGCGACCCCGGGCGGCGATCAAACGTGGGCGCGAGCAGTTCCTGCCGACCCTGGTCTGTCGCGGTGCGACACTCGGCGCGGGTGTGGTGGTGGTGTGTGGCACCACGGTCGGCGAGTATGCGTTCGTCGCGGCCGGTGCCGTGGTCACTCGGGACGTGCCGGCGTACGGGTTCGTGGCCGGCAACCCGGCCCGCTGGCGCGGCTGGGTGTGTGCCTGCGGTGAGCGGCTGCCCGACTCGCTGACCTGCACCCAGTGTGGTGCCGGATACCAACCAGCGCCCGACTCCGACGGCCTGCGCCCCCTGCCAGCCTGACCCGCGACACGGTGGACAGGTCACCCTGTACTACGCCCGGCCAGGAGACGACTGCTACCCCGGCCCGATCCCACCACCCGGCGCAGACACCCTGCCACCGTCGCAGATGCTGTGCCGGATCGCCTACTGCGACGGACGGCAGACCGTCCTGTGGTGCTCCGGTGGGAAAAACTGTCCCGCATGGAGGACCCCGGCGCGGAGATCACCGACTTCGGCTACGACACCACCACGAGCCTGCTCAACCGGATCCGTGACCCCCTCGCGGCCGACTGGGGGTCATGCGGAGCTTCCTGTTAATCATCGGTCGCCATCAAGGTGGATGCGATGGCGCTAGATCTAGATAATTGGCCTGAAGAGGGTCGAACGGGCATCATCCGTGATGGAGAGTACGTTGGGTGGCTCATTCTGCTTATCGTGGAGGACAGCGATAACTGACATGTCTTTATTTCGGACCCACAGAGTAAGCCCTCGGGAGCCATGGGCTCGACTTCTGGTTTTTCGACAGAGAAGGCCTGATTCGCTCGCTTGGTGAGTGGCGGCCGACATGGGTCGAAAAGCTGCGGGACGCAAAGCTGGAAAAAAGGTACTTCGATATACGGTCGACTTTTCTGCGCGGACCACACCGTGATGCGTGGGGTCAGTCCGTCGATAGCATGGTGACTACAGTGGTCTGCAGAGCGCTGTAGGGCGGGAGGTGTTTGCAATACGCGGACTTCTTTTCTTTTTCTGGCATGTTCGTCGTTGATATTGCCGAGTCGTGATGTAAGCATCGCTCAAAGCGTTCCCAGTAACGTTGTGTTCGACGGGGCCCCGGCGATCACCACCACGTACCTATACGACGACGTCGACCGGCTGGCCGCCCGCACGGTGTTGGGCTCGACCAGTCCCGACGACAACGGCACCACGTACTACGCCTAATCGCGCATCGGTGGGCAGCGACCGATGCCTCCGGAAACTCCGCGGCCGGGCGCCATCGTGGTGCCGCGCCGACACCGTAGAGCAGCGGCGCCAGGCGAGCCAGGGCTGATGTGCCTCGTGACGACCGCTGCTCATGTCCGCGACGGTCGGTGCATCCTCCAATCCTGACCGACCACGCCGCACCACAGAATGAGCAGTTGGTAAGCGACCAGGCGCGAAAACCGTGTGTCTCACACCTTCGAGGGAACAACGGGAGTAGCCCTTCTGGGTGCGGCGTGGGGTGTGATATCTGCCCGAGGGCGTGGTTACCGTGGCGGGCGCTGACCATTGGGCCGGTCTGACCCGGGAGCCGACCCCAAGCCGTGCAGGAGTTGCGAAAGGTCTCGATCCTATGCCGCTGACCCCGCCCGGCCACGTATCTGAAATAGGCATGAAGGGGACAGGTTGGCTGCCCCCACGCCCCGATCTGAGGGACTACACCCCGGACAGCCCGGTGCCACAGATGGTGGCCGGGAAGACCCTGGCCGAGACCCCGCCCAGCAAGGCGGACCTGCGACAGTGGTTCCCTGCGGTGTACGACCAGGGGCAACTGGGATCATGTACCGCGAACGCGGCCGTGGGTGTCCTGGAG
>DATCXL010000274.1:0-8464 GCA_036565825.1 Mycobacteriales bacterium | reverse complement strand
GCAGGGTGGCCCGCCGGTGGGCGAGCCGCGACAATGTGTTGTCGACTGCCTGCAGGTCGAGCAGGCGAAGCTGGGTGGCGGGATCGGCGTTCACGTGCCGAGGCTATCGGTCCGTGCCACCTGCCACGGGCGCGCCGCCAGAGTCGACAACCGCCGTCGTACCGGCATCCCGGCGGTATCCCGGCGATCGCGAGCCATGCCGGCCGGCAGTGACGCGCTCGGCGCCACACGGCTCCACGGCTCCAACCCACCTCATCCAGTCTTACCAGCCTCGCGTGGCCGAAGTCAGCCCAATTGCCGGGTATGCACCTCTCGTACCTACACACCAGCGGACAGAAATCGCGGGTGCCCGAAAGGTCACGATCCTAGGCATGAGGACGGCATGGAATCGCCTGGTTTGGCGGGGCGACGCACCGGTTCGGTGAAGGCGACACCGGCAACCGACCGACGCGACCACACCGCGATGACCCCCTAGCCTCAGGTCATGACCCACTTCGCCGTGCCGTTCCATCTCGACGACTTCCTCAGCGAGTTCACCCTCCCCATGCCTGCGAAGACCGTCGCGCCGATGCTGCCGGAGGCGGCCGGTTGGGCCCGGATGGCCGTCCTGTACGAGGAGGTGGCCGAGGCGGTACGCCCGGACGATCGGCCGGTGGTCCTCTCCGGCGACTGCACCACATCCCTGGGCACCCTGGCCGGACTCCGACGGCGTGGGCTGGACCCCGCGGTGGTGTGGTTCGACGCGCACGGCGACCTGAACACACCCCGGACCAGCCCGTCGGGATACCTCGGCGGCATGCCGCTGGCGATGGCCCTCGGGCACGGTGACCGGGTCGTGCCACGGCGGCTGCGGCTGCCCCGGTTGCTGCCGGAGCAGGTGTTGCTGGTTGACGGGCGTGACCTTGACCCCGGCGAACGGGAACTGATGGCGGCCGTCCCGGTCCGACACGCACCGGTCGGTGAGGTGTCGACCTGGCTGGTCCCGGACGGGCCGGTGTACCTGCACCTGGACCTCGACGTACTCGACCCGGAGGAGATCCCCGGCCTCCGTCACCCCGCCCCGGGCGGTCCTTCGCTGAGCACGGTCATCGAGGCGGTCCGGACCGTCATGTCCACCGGTCGGGTCGTCGCGGTCGGCGTCGCGTGCACCCTGCTCCCGGACGGCTTTGACGACCAACGGGCGCAGAACGTGCTCAAGGCGGTGCTGTCGATCATCGAACCCTGACCCCGCCGAAAACCCTGCTGACGTGCGGTGACCGGGGTACTACGCTGGGCCGCTCCGGCCCGGCCCTCCCGGGACCGAACCCCGCGTCACGGAGGTGTCTGGGCATGTCCGTCTACCTGACGGTCGCCCGGCACATGTTCCGACGACAGAGCGCCTACCGGACGGCGACCCTCGCCGGCGGGGTGACGAACACGGTGTTCGGCATCATCCGGGCCTACGTGCTCATCGCGCTGTGGCAGTCCCGTCAGCCGCAGGTCCGGATCGATGGTTACGACGTCACCGACGCGGTGACCTTCTGCTTTCTCAGCCAGGCAATGATCGCCACGGTGGCGATATTCGGGCCGCCATTGGAGCTGGCCGAACGGGTGCGTTCCGGCGACGTGGCCATCGACCTGTACCGGCCGGCGGACCTACAGTTGTGGTGCCTGGCCGGCGACCTGGGGCGGATGTCGTTCCAGGTACTGGCCCGGTCGGTGCCGGTGTTCTGCGCCGGCGCGTTGCTGTTCTCCGTGCGGGTACCGACCTCACCGGTGGTGTGGGCGACCACCGCGGTGTCGGTACTGCTCGCGGTGCTGGTGAGCTTCGCCATCCGGTACCTGGTCGCCCTGTCGGCGTTCTGGCTACTCGACGATCGGGGTGTGCAGGCCGGCGCGACCGCGCTGGCCATGTTCTTCTCCGGCCTGACACTTCCGTTGGTGCTCTTCCCGGGTTGGCTGGGAACGCTGGCCCAGGCGTTGCCCTGGGCCGCGACCGTGCAGGTACCCGCCGACGTTTTCCTGGGCCGCTGGACGGGTTGGCAGGCCGTCGGTGCACTGGCGTTCCAACTCGGCTGGGCGGCGCTCCTGCTGGCCACCGGCCGACTGGTCACAGCCGCGGCCCGCCGCCGGGTGGTGGTGCAGGGTGGCTGAACAGGTCACCCGCCCGGTCACCGGTCGAGTGAACGCCGGGATGGCTGGTCCGGTCCGTGAGTACCTGCTGCTGGTCGGCATGTGGACCCGGGCCTCGTTCCAGTACCCGGCGTCGCTGGCCATCCTCACCCTCAGCCAGTTCGTTCTGGCCGTGCTGGACCTCGCCGCGATCGCCATCGTGTTCACACACACCCGGTCGCTGGCCGGCTTCAGCCTGCCCGAGGTCATGTTCCTGTACGGCACCTCGGCCACCGCGTTCGCACTTGCCGACCTGCTGGTCGGAAACGTCGAACGGGTCGGTCGACACGTCCGACTGGGCACCTTCGACGTGATGCTGGTCCGGCCGGCCAGCGCGCTGGCCCAGGTGGCGGCCGAAGACTTCTCCCCGCGCCGACTGGGCAAGCTGTGTTCGGCGGTGCCGGTACTGGTGATCGCGGTGGTCCTCCTGCCCGTCGACTGGACGGCGACCCGGGTGCTGCTGCTGCCGGTGATGGTCGGCGCGGGGGCGGCCATCTTCGCCGCAGTCTGGGTGTTGTGCTCGGCCTTCCAGTTGGCCGTCGGTGAGCAGATCGAGTTGTTGAACACGTTCATCTACGGCGGGGGTTTTCTGGTCCAGTACCCGCTGAGCCTCTACGGCCGCGATGCGCTGCGGCTGCTGACCTGGGTGTTCCCGTTGGCGTTCGTGAACTGGCAACCGGCGCTGTACGTGCTGGGCCGACCCGACCCGTTGGGTCTACCGACAGCGTTCCGGTTCGCCTCACCGGTTGTCGCCACACTCTTGGTCGCGCTGGCCGCGTTCGCCTGGCGAGCCGGCGTCCGCCACTACCGGTCCACCGGGAGCTGACCGTGTCACTGATTGAGATGTCCGGTGTGGACCGGGTGTTCCACGTGCGCCGACGGACCGGTCTGTTACGCCGGCAGCGGCACAGCGTGCCGGCCGTGAACAACCTGTCGTTCACCGTGGACGCCGGTGAGATGGTCGGCTACCTGGGTCCGAACGGTGCGGGCAAGTCCACCACTGTGAAGATGCTGACCGGCATCCTGGTGCCCAGTGCCGGGCGGGTCCGGGTGGACGGGTTGGACCCGGCGCGGCAGCGGCGCGAGTTGGCCGGCCGGGTCGGCGTGGTGTTCGGTCAGCGCACCACCCTGTGGTGGGACCTACCGCTGCGGGACAGTTTCGATCTGCTCCGCCGGCTGTACCGGATCGACCCAGCGACCTTCCGGGTGAACCTGGACAGGTTCACCGAACTGCTCGACCTGGGTCCACTGCTGGCCACACCGGTGCGCCAACTCAGCCTCGGCCAGCGGATGCGCGGTGACCTGACCGCCGCGTTGCTGCACGACCCGCGCATCCTCTACCTCGACGAACCGACCATCGGGCTGGACGTGACCAGCAAGGCGGCGGTGCGCTCGTTCCTGACCCAGATGAACCGGGACCGCGGCACCACCATCCTGCTGACCACCCACGACCTGGACGACATCGAGCGGGTCTGCCGGCGGGTGATGGTGATCGACCACGGTCGGTTGGCCTTCGACGGTGACCTGCCCGCGCTACGGGCGCGGGCTGCCGCCGAACGCACCCTGGTGGTGGACCTGCTCACCCCGACGGCACCGATCGAGGTGCCCGGAACCCGGGTCGTGCGGGTGGACGGACCCCGCCAGTGGTTGGCCTTTCCAGCCGACGCCAGCGCGGTGCCGCTGGTCGCGGCGGTGATGGAACGGTTCCCGGTTGCCGACATCGCCCTGCGCGAGCCGGACATCGAAGACGTGGTGGCTCAGCTCTATGCCGGTTCGGCTTCCGCGTTGAGCTGACCCGGTGGGCGGCGCGCTGACCTACTGCACACCCTGGGTCGGAGGTTAGGCTGTCCGAAAGCCGGATTTCCTCCTGTTGGATGGGTCGAAAGGCGACATGACGGACGCGGTGCGGGTCGAGCGGAGCGGGTTGGTCACCACGGTGATCCTCAACCGTCCGTACGAACGCAATGCCGTGGACGGGCCGACCGCGGCCGCGCTGGCTGAGGCGTTCCGAGAGTTCGACGTCGACCAGGACGCCTACGTGGCGGTGCTGCACGGCGAGGGTGGCACCTTCTGCGCCGGCGCGGACCTCAAGGCCTTCAGCACAGAACGGGCCAACCGCGCCAGCCCCGACGGTGACGGGCCGATGGGGCCCACCCGGATGCGGCTGACCAAGCCGGTTATCGCGGCGGTCAGCGGTTACGCGGTGGCCGGCGGGCTGGAACTGGCCCTGTGGTGCGACCTACGGGTCGCCGACACCACCGCGGTGTTCGGGGTGTTCTGTCGGCGCTGGGGCGTCCCGCTGGTCGACGGTGGCACCGTGCGGCTCCCCCGCATGGTCGGGCTGAGCCGAGCCATGGACATGATCCTCACCGGTCGGCCGGTGGGCGCCGCCGAGGCGCAGGCGATGGGTCTGGTGAACCGGCTGGTCCCGGCCGGGCAGGCGCGTGCCGCCGCGGAGGAGTGGGCCGCCGAGATCGCCCGGTTCCCGCAACAGGCCATGGCCCATGACCGACTGTCCGCGCTGGACCAGTACGGCATGGACCTTCCTGCTGCGCTGCGGGCGGAGTTCGACAGTGGCCGGATCGCGCTGTCCACCGAGGCGCCGGCCGGTGCCGCCCGGTTCCTCGCCGGGGCCGGTCGGCACGGCGCGTTCCGGAACCCGGTCGACGGCCAGGCCGGCGCCGAGCTACCCGGTGATCTGGAGCTCGACTGACCCCCCACCCCAGACGTTTTCGTGAGAGAACGTCTGGGGTGGGACCGATGGGCAGGCGCCGGTGGAAAGGCGCCGTGTTACCGGCCGCACGGGTCGGTGCCGCCGGATTCGTCGGACGCTCAGATGTCGGTACGGTCGGTGCCGACCGCGTCGGCGACAGCGCTCAGACCGGCGTCGCGCAGGTGCCGGGACAGTCCGGTGTGGACCTGGCGCGGCCACAGTGGACCGCCGTAGACGAATCCGGTGTAGGCCTGCACCAGGGTCGCCCCGGCCCGGATCCGTTCCCAGGCGTCGTCGGCGGTCTCGATGCCTCCCACCGCGACCAACACGCACCGGTCGCCAACCCTGGCCCGCAGCCGGCGCAGCACCGACACTGCCCGCGGCCGCAGTGGAGCACCGGACAGGCCGCCTGCGCCCAGCGCGGCCACCGTCTCCGGTGCGGTGGACAACCCGTCTCGGCCGACCGTGGTGTTGGTGGCCACGATGCCGTCCAGGCCCAGTTCGCCGGCCAGGTCGGCCACCGCGTCGACATCCTCGTCGGCCAGATCGGGGGCGATCTTCACCAGCAGCGGAACCCGGCGATCTGGGCTGGCCCGGTCCAGCGCCTCGCGCACCGCGACCAGCAGGGGGCGCAGCCGGGCTACCGCCTGGAGGTCGCGCAGACCGGGGGTGTTCGGCGAGCTGACGTTGACCACCACGTAACCGGCAAGCGGCGCCACCAACTCGGCGCTGGTCACGTAGTCGGCGATCTCCTCGGTCTGCGCCGCCAGTTTGCTTCGGCCGATGTTCACTCCGACCACGGCGGTCCGGTGCTGGCGACGGGCCAGCCTGGCGGCCGCGTCAGCCGAGCCGTGGTTGTTGAACCCCATCCGGTTGACCAGCGCACGGTCGGCGCTCAGCCGAAACAGTCGCGGTTTCGGGTTACCCGGCTGTGGTCGGGCGGTCACCGTGCCGACCTCGACGAAGCCGAAGCCGAGCATGCCCAGGGCGTCGCAACCCACCGCGTCCTTGTCGAAACCGGCGGCCAGCCCAAGCGGTCCGGGCAGGTCGAGATCCCACACCCGCACCCGCAGCGCCGGGTCGCGTGGTGCCAGCCAACGACGCAGCAGCCACGCCAGGCCCGGCACCGACCCGGCCGCACGTATCAGCGCGAACCCCAGGTGGTGGGCGGTCTCGGCCGGGACCCGGCGGAACACCAGCGAGAACAGCAGCGCGTACATCGGCCTCCACACCCGTTCGGCGGTCGCGGCGATTATCGCCCGCCCATCCACCGGGCCGGTGGGTCGGGTCAGCGCATGCTCCGGCTGGTGTCACGCACCGTCACCGGTTCATGCATCGGCCCATGCGGCGAGTAGGTCCGGTGGGGAGTAGACGGCATGCACTCCGCGAGACGAGACCCCACTGCGGGACACCGCGACGGTGGGCAGCGGTTCGGTGGTCAGCGCGGCGCGGTGCCGGTGCAGGTCGGCGAGGTCATGGTCGTCGAACGGCGACCGCTCAAGCCACTTGATCGACCCGACGAAGAGCAACCGGTGTGCCACCGGAGCGCGGTCGGCGCCGACCACGTCGATCTCCACGGCGTTGTTCCGCGTCCAGTACCCGCCGATCGCCGGAGCCGCCGGAAGGGCGTCATCAGGCAGGAGCCGGGCAAGTGCCTCGCGCACCAACGGTTCGATCACCCGTCCGCGCCACGCGGTCCAGTCCCGCCGGATCCGGGCGAGGGTCACATCTCCTCGGCCGCGTTCGATCTCGGCCATGGACGGGGCGAGGAAACGCAACCAGAACCGCAGGTAGGGGTCGACTATGCGGTATCGCCGGTCCCGGGACGTTGTCGTCGACAGGGGAAGTTCACCGACCACCACCCGCTTGTCGGTCAGCACCCCGAGCGATCGGTGCAACGAGGTGGCCGGTATGCCACCCGCCGCGCGGGCGATGTTGTTGAAGGTTCGCTCACCGGACCCGATCGCGGCCAGCACGGAACGCGCCTGGGAGAACGCCGGAAACTCCGCGGCAAGTGACCGCTCCGCCGAGACGAGCAGCGGTGAGGTGGGATTGTTGACCGCTTCTCCCAAGAAGCTGTCCATGTCCTGGCCGGGCCGCCAGTCGGTGCAGACCAACGGGAGGCCACCGGTGACCAGTGCCGCGTCGAAGGCGTCCGCCGGCTCCATGTCGAGCATGGCGGCGACGTCGGCCGGATTCAGCGGTCCGATCACCATCTCTCGCCCCCGCTGGTGGAACGGGCGTTCGTAGCTGTTGAGCGCCTCCATCATCGACAGGTCCGAACCGATCAGGATGAGCAGGACGGGCTTGCGGGACAGGTAGCGATCCCAGGATCGCTGGAGGATCCCCTCGAAGGCGTGATCCTCATCCATGAGGTAGGGCACCTCGTCGATAACCACGATGCTCGGCGCGTCGTCCGGGAGGGCTGCGGCGAGCAGTCGTAGGCCGTCCCCCCAGTCCGCCGGGTGTCCGGCCGCGAGAAGGTCTCTGGCGGGAAGCGAGGATTCACGTGCGTCCTGACGGAACCGGGACAACTCAACGTCTGGCGCCCCGGTCGCGGTGAAGAACATGCTGGAGACGCCCGAGCGGTTCACGAAGGTCTCGATCAGTCGGGACTTCCCGACCCGACGCCGTCCCCGAACCAGCAGGCAACGCCCCGGTTGGTCGTCATTGGCCGCTGACACCCGCGCCAGCTCACTGTTCAGCACCTGGAGCTCGCGGCTCCGGCCGACAAAGCGTGCCACCCTGTCCTCCACTGGCATGTTACTAACATCGATGGTACTAACATTGATGCTAGTGCCGAAGACCGCACGGGGTGATCATCCTGTCGGTGGGCTACGCGACACTGGCGGCCATGAGCGACACGACGCTGGAACGAGTACGGGCGATATGTCTGGTTCTGCCAGAGGTCACCGAGCGACTCAGCCACGGATCGCCCACGTTCTTCGTTCGGGACCGAAAGACGTTCGCGACCTACCCGGACGACCACCACGGTGAGGGACGGTTGGCGTTGTGGTGCGCCGCACCGGACGGCGCCCAGGCCGAGTTGGTCTCGGCCGAACCCGACCGGTTCTTCGTGCCGCCCTACGTCGGCCACCGAGGTTGGCTGGGAGTACGGCTGGACCACGATCTGGACTGGGACGAGATCACCGGCATGGTCCACGAGGCCTACCGCCAGATCGCCCCGAGGCGACTGGTCGCCCAACTGGACGATGCCAACCAGTCACCCTGAGCCAGTGATCAGGGCGTCCGAGCCCAGGCGCGTTCGTCGACCGGGGTGCGGGCCAGCAGTGGCTGCCACCAGTCACGGTGTTTCGGCGTACCAGGCCACGGTTGCGGCCAGGCCCTCGTCGAACGACACCGTCGGCGCCCAGCCCAGTTCGGTGCGCAGCCGGGTGGAGTCCAGCAGGTAGCGCCGGCCGTGACCGGGCCGGTCCGGCACCGTCTCGGCGAGCGAACGCGGCAGGTCGAGCAGATCCAGCACCCTGGCGGCCATCTGACCGACGCTGACCTCCACGCCCGAACCGACGTGGTAGGTGCCCCCGGACTGCCCGTCGAGCAGCACCCGTTCGATCGCCGTGCAGTGGTCGTCCACATGTA
>DATCXL010000271.1:0-2395 GCA_036565825.1 Mycobacteriales bacterium | reverse complement strand
CCATGGGTCCGTACCGGCACTGCGGGGGATCGACCTGACCCTGCGGGCCGGTGAGGTGGTGGCACTGATGGGTCGCAACGGGGCGGGCAAGTCCACCCTGCTGACCTGCCTGGTCGGGTTGCATCGACCCCGTGCCGGCAGCGTGGAGGTGGGCGGCCGACCGCCGTACGGCCGACCGGCTCGCCGGTTGGTACGTGAGGTGGGCCTGGTGCCGCAGCAGCCGGCTGACCTGCTGTACGCCGACACGGTTGCGGCCGAGTGCGCACAGGCCGACCGGGACGCCGGGGCAGCACCGGGCAGCACCAGAACACTCTTCGCCGGGCTGGCGCCGGATGTCGCCGAGAACACCCACCCACGCGACCTGTCCGAGGGACAGCGGCTCGCGCTGGCACTGGCCGTGGTGCTGTCCGGCCGACCGCCGCTGATACTGCTCGACGAGCCCACCAGAGGCCTGGACTACACCGCCAAGGCCCGGCTCACCGAGATCCTGTCCGGGTTGGCCGCCGCCGGACACTGCGTACTGCTGGCCACCCACGACGTGGAACTGGTGGCGGAGGTGGCTGACCGGACCGTGGTGCTCGCCGGCGGGGACCTGGTCGCCGACGGGCCCAGCCGGCAGGTGGTCACCCACTCGCCCGCCTTCGCCCCACAGGTGGCCAAGGTGCTCTCGCCGGCCGGGTGGTTGACCGTCTCGGAGGTCGGGGAGGCACTGGCCGGATGAGATCTCGACTGGCTGTCGTTCCGCTCGGTCCCCGCGCCGCGCTGGCGTTGGGCCTGGCCAGCGTCGTTGGTCTCGCCGCGTTCGGCTGGCCACTGCTGGTCAGTCCACGGGCCGGCCTGGAACACGCCCACGACGCGCCGTGGCTGTTCGTCGGTCTGCTGCCGTTGTTGCTGGCGGTGGTGCTGGCCGAGATCGCCGAGGGTGGCATCGACGCCAAGGCGGTGGCGCTGCTCGGAGTACTGGCCGCGATCGGCGGGGCGCTTCGTCCGCTGGGACCCGGCGTGGCCGGACTGGAGCCAACGCTTTTCCTGATCATCCTGGCGGCCCGGGTGTTGGGGCCCGGGTTCGGGTTCGTACTCGGCGCACTCACCTACTTCGCCTCTGCGCTGTTGACCGCCGGGGTCGGGCCGTGGCTGCCGTTCCAGATGCTGGGTGCGGCGTGGGTCGGCCTCGGCGCGGGCTGCCTGCCGTCCCGACTCCGGGGCCGTGCCGAACTCGCCATGCTCGCCGGATACACCGCGGTCGCGTCACTGTTCTACGGGCTGCTGCTCAACCTGTGGTTCTGGCCGTTCGCCACGTTCGTCGGTGGCAGTGGGATCGGGTTCGCTCCGGACGCTTCGGTGGCCGACAACCTGCACCGGCTGGTTCTGTTCACCCTGGCCACGTCGCTGGGCTACGACATTCCACGGGCGGTACTCAACGCCGCGATTGTGCTGTTCGCCGGGCCAGCGGTCCTGCTGGCGCTGCGTCGGGCGGCCCGACGGGCGGCGTTTGACGCGGCCGCGACGTTCGAGCCCGCGCCGTGAGGCTGTTCGGCGGCCGGACCCGGCGCACCCTGGTCACCGGTGGCGCCCGGTCGGGTAAGTCGGCGTGGGCCGAACACACGCTGCGCGACGAGCCGACGGTGACCTACCTGGCGACCGCGGCCAACTACCCCGACGACGCCGACTGGCAGGCTCGGTTGGCCGCACATCGGGCCGGTCGACCGGCCCGATGGCACACGGTGGAGACGGCCGAGGTCGCCGCTGTGTTGCTCGACGCCGACGGGGCGGTACTCCTCGACGACATCGGCAACTGGCTGACCCGGGCAATGGACGACACCGGCGCCTGGGACGATCCAGACGCGGTGCGGTTGGTACGTGCCCGCGCCGACGACCTGGTCGCGGCGTGGCGGAGGACCCGGGCCCGGGTGGTGGCGGTGACCAACGAGGTGGGGTCGGGAGTGGTGCCAGCGACCGTGTCGGGGCGGTTGTTCCGCGACGAACTCGGCCGGCTCAACGCCCAACTCGCCGCACACAGCGACCGGGTGGTGCTGCTGACCTGCGGCGTCCCGCTCAGACTGCGCTGAACCCACCCGAGCCGCTCCCACGGCGCGGACACAGATTGGAAAGGATCAGGTGTGGATCGATCAGAACTCGCCGGGTTGGTCGCGCGGATCGGCTCGCCGACGACGGCAAGCGCCGAGGCGGCCCGCTCACGCCAGGGCCGCCTGACCAAGCCGGCGGGCGCGCTCGGCCGGCTGGAGGAGTTGTCGGTGTGGGTGGCCGCCGCGCAGGGCGTCTGCCCACCGAAGGACTTCGGCCGGGCCCGGGTGGTGATCTTCGCCGGTGACCACGGCATCGCCCGGGCCGGAGTGTCGGCCTACCCGCCGGAAGTGACCGGTCAGATGGTCGC